>NZ_JBEYZD010000113.1:0-17203 GCF_040645895.1 Streptomyces olindensis
GCGACCGGGAGATCGCCGCCCGGCCCAAGAAGTTCATCATGGACATGTTCCCGTACCCCTCCGGAGCGGGCCTGCACCCTGCCGACAGACAGGGAGCGGCCTCTTCACAGGCGGGCGTCAGGCGTCCTTGCTCAGCTCCCAGAAGCGGAACACGGTCGACGCGTCGAGGCAGTACTCCAGGCCGTAGACGCCGTCGCGGACAACCGCGTACTGCTTGGCCTGCCACACCGGCAGGACGGGCAGTTCGTCGGCGACGATGTCCTGCAGCTCCCCGAACTCCTTGTCCGTGGCGGCCCGGTTGGTCAGGGCCGCGGTGCGCGGGATGAGCGAGCCGGTGATGGTGCTGTTGTCGTAGTTGTTGTTCAGCACGTTGCCCTTGCCGAAGAAGGGGGCCGTGAAGTTGTCGGCGTCCGGGTAGTCGGGCACCCAGCCCTTGACGTAGACGCCGTACTTGCCGGCCGCGATGTCCTTCTCGTACTGGCCGAAGGCGACGGACTTGACGTCGGCGTCGAACAGGCCGCTGGCGTTGAGCTGGCCGGCGATGGCGTTCAGCTCCTGGTCGGTGGCGGGGCCGTAGCGGGACGGCGTCGACCAGAGGGTCAGCTTCACCTTGCCGTTGATGCCGTCGGCGCGCAGCGCGGCCTCGGCCTTGGACTTGGACGGGCGGGCGCCGTAGGTGTCGAAGAAGGCAGTGTTGTGGCCCGCGATACCGGCCGGGATGATCGAGTACAGCGGTGTCGCGGTGCCCTGGTAGACGTCCCTGATGAGGGCTTCGCGGTCCAGCAGGTGGGCGATGGCCTTGCGTACGCCGAGCTTTCCGGCGACCGGATCGTCCATGTTGAACACCAGGTGCTGGACCTCGGCGCTGCTTCCCTCGACGACCTCGACACCGGAGCCGTTGTCGGCCTTCTCGGTGTCGGCGATGTCACTCGCGGTGAGGCCGCGGTAGGCGACGTCGATCTCCTCGTTCTGGATCGCCTGCTTCAGGGCGGTCTGGTCGCCGTCGAAGAACTTCAGCGTCACGCCGGAGTTGTTCACCTTGGCGGTGCCCTTGTAGTTCTCGTTGACGGAGAAGACGGCCTGGTCGTCGTCGAACGAGTCGAGCTTGTAGGGGCCGGAGCCGACGGCCTGCCGGTCCGTGCGCAGCTTGTCCGCGTCGTACTCGTTGTGGTTGACGATGGAGCCGGCGCCGGAGGCGATCTTGCTCGGGAAGGTGGCGTCGGACGTGTTGAGGTGGAAGACGACCGTCGACTCGTCGGGCGTCTCGACCTCGTCCAGCGTGGGGAACATGATCGCGGGCCCGTCGGGGTCGTTGATCTTCAGCATCCGGTCGAAGGAGAACTTGACGTCCTCGGAGGTGAGTTCGTCACCGTTGCTGAACTTCAGACCGTCCTTCAGCGTGCACCGGTAGACCGAGCTCTGCGTGTCCGTGAAGGCGCAGCTCTCGGCGGCCTCGGGCTGCGGTTCCGTGGCGCCCTTGGGGAAGCTGAGCAGCGACTGGAAGACGTTGTTGAACAACAGCCAGGAGCCGGGGTCGTAGCCGGAGGCGGGGTCCGTGGCCAGGACGTCGTCGGACATCCCCACCACCACGTTGGAGCCCTCCCCCGCGGAGTCTCCGGTCTCCGTGCCACAGCCGGTGAGCAGGCCGGAGGCGAGCCCCGCCACGATGGGCAGGACCGGCCACTGGTTGCGTATGTTCACGTGTGTGCCTTGTCGTCGGTTCTCGAGAACACCCGGAGCATGTCCCCGGCTCCGGGGCACGGCTCCCCGGGGGCCGCGGTCACAGGCCCCGGGGTTCCATTGGGTCCGTCAGCCACTCACGCCCCGCCCGAGCTCCCAGAGCTGGAGCGTCGAGGAGGAGTTGAGGGCGTAGGCGGTACCCGTGATGTCGTCGCGCGCGGCGACGTACTGCTTGCCCTGCCACAGCGGCAGCACCGGCACGTCACTGGCGACGATGTCCTGAATGTCCGTCAGGCTGCCGGAGGCGGACAGCCGGTCCGCCTCTCGGCGGGACTCCGGGATCAGGGTGTTGCGGATCCGGCTGTTGTCGTACGGCGAGCCGAGGGTGTTGTCCGCGTCGAGGAACGGCGCGAGGAAGTTGTCCGCGTCCGGGAAGTCCGGGAACCAGCCCATGCCGTAGACGTCGTACTCGCCCTTCTTCTCGGCCGGGCGGAAGGTGTCCCAGGGCGTGCCCTTGATGCCGACCTCGAACAGGCCGCTGGAGTTCAGCTGGTCGCGCAGGACCTCGAACTCCTTCTTGGTGGCCGGTCCGTAGTGGTCGGTGGTGTAGTGCAGCGTCAGCTTCACCGGGGTGGTGATGTTCGCCTGGTTCAGCAGGGAGCGGGCCTTGGTGACGTTGGGGTCGCCGTACTTGTTGAAGAACGAGTTGGAGTGGCCGGTGACGGTGGCCGGGACCAGCGAGTACAGCGGCTCGGCCTGGGAGCCGTAGACCTTGGAGACCAGCGCGCTGCGGTTGATGACCTGGGCCATCGCCTGGCGCACGGCCTTGGACTCGACGGTCGGGGCGTCGGTGTTGAAGCCCAGGTAGCGGATCTCCAGGCCGGGCATCTCGACGAGGTCGACGTCGGTGTCGGCGTCACCGGAGAGCTTGCGGATCTGGTCCGGCGACATGGTGCGGGTCATCAGGTCGATGTCGCCCTTCTCGAGCGCCTCGCCCATGGCGTCGGCGTCCTTGAAGGAGACCATGTCGATCTTGTCGTTGTTCACCTTCAGGCTCCCCTTGTAGTCGGGGTTGCGGGTGAACTCGGCCTTGACCAGCGCGCCGTTCTCGACGTCCGCCTTGAGGGTGTACGGGCCGGAGCCCTCCAGGTCGAAGCCGTCGCGCAGCTTGTCCTTCGGGTAGTCGTCGGGGTCGACGATGCCGGCGACCGGGGTCGACAGCTTGTACGGGAAGGTCGCGTCGGCCGTCTTGAGGTGGAAGATGACCTCGCGGTCGCCCTGCGTCTCGACGGTGTCGATGGTGGACAGCAGGGCGAAGACACCACTGTCGGCCTTGAGGGAACGGGCGCGGTCGATGGAGTACTTGACGTCGGCCGCGGTGACGGGGTCGCCGTTGGCGAACTTCAGTCCGTCGCGCAGGGTGCAGGCGTAGCGCTCGTTGCCGGTGTCCGTGAAGCCGCACCGCTC
Source organism: Streptomyces olindensis (assembly GCF_040645895.1). Taxonomy (NCBI): domain Bacteria; kingdom Bacillati; phylum Actinomycetota; class Actinomycetes; order Kitasatosporales; family Streptomycetaceae; genus Streptomyces; species Streptomyces olindensis. Next base: position 3,148 of record NZ_JBEYZD010000113.1, read on the forward strand.
GGCGGCCTCCGGTACCGGCTCGCCCTCGCCGCGCGGCTGGATCATCAGGGTCTGCACGGTCTGGCGCAGGATGTTCCAGGTGCCGACGTCGTAGGCGTACGCCGGGTCGAGGGGCGCGGGGGCGTCCTTCGAGGCGGTGAACCGGTCCGTGGTGCCGACGACGATCGCGCCGCTGTCGCTGCTCCCGCTGTCGGACCCGCCGCAGGCGGCGAGCACCGGCGCGAGCAGGCCGATCACGGCCGGCAGCACCAAAGTCTTGCGGTTCATGCTCGAGTTTCTCCAGAGCTGTGTACTCCGTGTACCCGGCATGCAGGGGTGGCGCAGCGGATCACGGGGGTGGGGCGATGTTCTCGCGACGAGATTAGTCCGGACCGGCAGCAGGGTTCGCAGCCACCGGAGTTGAGCACCCATCACGCAGCGGAACCGGGCGTGGACAGACCGAAAACCCGACAGCGGAAGCTTTGGTGCAGCGTTCCATCAATCGGGACACAAGGGCACGCCGACGGCCTCCTGCGGGGGGTGTGCAGCACACGCCGGATCGGCTGTCGACCCCGGGTCGCGTGGGGAACGTCACACCCGTAAACGGGTTCGGCGCACGGGAATTCGGCAGTCCGGAGGGGGTCGAATTCACCTCCGGAATTACCGCTCTAACACCGCTGCACGCTGGGTGAACGGCTAGCGCATTTCCGTCATCAAGCCGTGCAGAAATGTCAGGTCGACCTGTTCCAGGGAGCTGACGACCGTCCGCCTCAGGGCCGGGGCGATGGGGGCCACGGAGGGCACCGCCACGACCCGGCAGCCCGCGGCCTCGGCCGCGGCGACGCCGGTGGCGGTGTCCTCGATGACGGCGCAGCGGACCGGGTCCACGCCGAGTCCGGCGGCGGCCGCCAGGTACGGGTCGGGGTGGGGCTTGGTGCGCGGCACCTCGTCGCCCGCCACGGTGAGGCGGAAGTGGTGCGCGCCGAGCGAGGTCAGCACCCGGTCGATGATGCGCCGGTGCGAGGCGGAGACGAGGGCTGTGGGGATCTCGTACTCGTACAGTTCGGCCAGCAGCCGGCCGGCGCCCGGCATCAGCGGCAGGGCGCGGCCGATGCGGTCCTCGAAGCCGTCGTTGAGCAGGACCGTGAGCTCGTCGAGGGTGATGTCGGCGCCGGTGGCCTCGATCAGGAACCCCGCGCTGCGGGTCATGGGGCCGCCGACCACGACATGGCGCCAGGACTCGTCGAGCGTGTGGCCGAGGGAGGCGAAGACCTCGACCTCGACGTCCCACCAGAAGCCCTCCGTGTCCACCAGGGTGCCGTCCATGTCGAGGAGCACGGCCTGGAGGGCCGACCCTTCGGCCGTCCGGGTACCGAGCGCGGGGACCGTACTGGTCATCCACCTACCTCCTTGAGGGACGATCAGGCCGGTTCCCACGGGGGAACCGGCCTGCAGTGGACCTGCCAGTCTACGTCGTGCGCGGCGGAAGTGCCTCGTTTAACCCGTGTGCCCCGGGGCACACGGACCGCACGCCGGGGGGCGGTGCGGTGTGTGCCCGAGGGGCGGGCTCAGCGGGCGTTGAAGTACTTGGCCTCCGGGTGGTGGATCACGATGGCGTCCGTGGACTGCTCGGGGTGCAGCTGGAACTCCTCCGAGAGGTGGACGCCGATGCGCTCCGGCTGGAGCAGGTCGGCGATCTTGGCGCGGTCCTCCAGGTTGGGACAGGCGCCGTAGCCGAGGCTGAAGCGGGCGCCCCGGTACTTCAGCTCGAACATGCCCTGCATCTCGTCCGGGTCCTCGCCGGCGAAGCCCAGTTCGGAACGCACGCGCGCGTGCCAGTACTCGGCGAGCGCCTCGGCCAACTGCACGGACAGGCCGTGCAGTTCGAGGTAGTCCCGGTAGGCGTTGGCCTCGAAGAGGCGCGCGGTCTCCTCGCCGATGCGGGAGCCGACGGTGACGACCTGCAGGCCCACGACGTCCGTCTCGCCGGAGTCCTCCGGCCGGAAGAAGTCGGCCAGGCACAGGCGGCGGCCCCGGCGCTGGCGCGGGAAGGTGAAGCGGGTGCGCTCGTTGCCCTGCTCGTCCAGGAGGATCAGGTCGTCGTCCTTGGACACGCACGGGAAGTAGCCGTAGACCACGGCCGCCTCCAGCAGGTTCTCCGTCTGCAGCCGGTCCAGCAGCCCGCGCAGCCGGGGGCGGCCCTCGCTCTCGACGAGTTCCTCGTAGGAGGGGCCCTCGCCGGTGCGGGCCTGCTTCAGGCCCCACTGGCCCTTGAACAGGGCGCCCTCGTCGAGCCAGCTCGCGTACTCCTTGAGCTGGACGCCCTTGATCACGCGGGTGCCCCAGAAGGGCGGCTCGGGGACCGGGTTGTCGGTGGCGACGTCGGAGCGGACGTGCCCCTCCTCGGGGCGCTCCTCCACGGCGGCCGGGGCGGCGGCCCTGACCCGGCGCTGCTTCAGCTCGGGCAGCTTCGCGCCCGGCACGCCCCGCTTCACGCCGATGAGGGCGTCCATGAGGCGCAGGCCCTCGAAGGCGTCGCGGGCGTAGCGGACCTCGCCCTCGTAGAGCTCGTGCAGGTCCTGCTCGACGTAGGCGCGGGTGAGGGCGGCACCGCCGAGGATGACCGGGTACTTCGCCGCCAGGTCGCGCTGGTTCAGCTCCTCCAGGTTCTCCTTCATGATCACGGTGGACTTGACCAGGAGACCGGACATGCCGATGACGTCGGCCCTGTGCTCCTCGGCGGCGTCCAGGATCGCGGAGACCGGCTGCTTGATGCCGAGGTTGACGACGTTGTAGCCGTTGTTGGTCAGGATGATGTCGACGAGGTTCTTGCCGATGTCGTGCACGTCGCCGCGCACGGTGGCGAGGACGATGGTGCCCTTGCCGCCCTCGTCGGTCTTCTCCATGTGCGGTTCGAGGTGGGCGACGGCGGCCTTCATCACCTCGGCGGACTGCAGGACGAACGGCAGCTGCATCTGGCCGGAGCCGAACAGCTCGCCGACGACCTTCATGCCCTCCAGCAGGGTCTCGTTGACGATGTCGAGCGCGGGCCGCTCCTGGAGGGCCTCGTCCAGGTCCGCTTCCAGGCCGTTGCGCTCGCCGTCGATGATGCGGCGCTGCAGGCGCTCGTCCAGCGGCAGGGCGGCCAGTTCCTCGGCCTTGCCGGCCTTGAGGGACTTGGCGGTGGCGCCCTCGAAGAGCTGCATGAGCTTCTGCAGCGGGTCGTAGCCCTCGGCGCGGCGGTCGTAGATGAGGTCCAGGGCGGTCTGGACCTCCTCCTCGCTGAAGCGGGCGATCGGCAGGATCTTCGACGCGTGCACGATCGCCGAGTCCAGGCCCGCCTTGACGCACTCGTCGAGGAAGACGGAGTTCAGCAGGATGCGGGCGGCCGGGTTGAGGCCGAAGGAGATGTTGGACAGGCCGAGGGTGGTCTGCACCTTCGGGTGGCGCCGCTTCAGCTCGCGGATGCCCTCGATGGTGGCGATGCCGTCCTTGCGGGACTCCTCCTGGCCGGTGCAGATGGTGAAGGTCAGGCAGTCGACGAGGATGTCCTCCTCGTGGATGCCCCAGTTGCCGGTGAGGTCGTCGATGAGCCGTTCGGCGATCTCGACCTTCTTCTCGGCGGTGCGGGCCTGGCCCTCCTCGTCGATGGTGAGCGCGATGAGGGCGGCGCCGTGCTCCTTGGCGAGCTGCGTGACCTTGGCGAAGCGGGACTCGGGGCCGTCGCCGTCCTCGTAGTTCACCGAGTTGATCACCGCGCGGCCGCCGAGCTTCTCCAGCCCGGCCCGGATGACGTCGACCTCGGTGGAATCCAGCACGATCGGCAGCGTGGAGGCGGTGGCGAAGCGGCCGGCCAGCTCCTCCATGTCGGCGACGCCGTCCCGGCCGACGTAGTCCACGCACAGGTCGAGCATGTGCGCGCCCTCGCGGATCTGCTCGCGGGCCATCTCGACACAGTCGTCCCAGCGGCCGTCGAGCATGGCCTCGCGGAACTTCTTCGAGCCGTTGGCGTTGGTGCGCTCGCCGATGGCCAGGTACGACGTGTCCTGCCGGAACGGCACGCTCTGGTAGAGGGAGGCCGCGCCCGGCTCGGGCTGCGGGGCGCGCTCGGTCGGGGTGACGTCCCGGACGCGCTCCACCAGCTGCCGCAGGTGCTCCGGCGTGGTGCCGCAGCAGCCGCCGACCAGGGACAGGCCGTAGTCCCGGACGAAGTTCTGCTGGGCGTCGGCCAGGCCCTCGGGGTCGAGCGGGAAGTGCGCGCCGTCCTTGGTGAGAATCGGCAGGCCGGCGTTCGGCATGCAGAGCAGCGGGATGCGCGAGTGGCGCGTGAGGTAGCGCAGGTGCTCGCTCATCTCGGCCGGGCCGGTGGAGCAGTTCAGGCCGATCATGTCGATGCCGAGGGGCTCCAGGGCGGTCAGGGCCGCGCCGATCTCGGAGCCGAGCAGCATGGTGCCGGTGGTCTCGAAGGCCATCGAGCACAGCAGGGGCACCTCGACGCCGGTGGCCTCCATGGCCCGGCGGGCGCCCAGGACGGACGCCTTGGTCTGGAGCAGGTCCTGGGTGGTCTCCACGATCAGCGCGTCGGCGCCGCCGGCGAGCAGGCCCTCGGCGTTGGCCTGGTAGCCGTCGCGGATCGCGCCGTAGGTGATGTGGCCGAGCGTGGGCAGCTTGGTGCCGGGGCCGACCGAGCCCAGGACCCAGCGGGGGCGGCCGTCGCCGGCGGCGTACTCGTCGGCCACCTCGCGGGCGATGCGGGCGCCGGCCTCGGACAGCTCGTGGATCCGGTCGGCGATCTCGTACTCGGCCATGGCCGAGTGGTTGGCGCCGAAGGTGTTGGTCTCGACGCAGTCGACGCCGACCGCGAAGTACGCGTCGTGGACGGAGCGGACGATGTCCGGCCGGGTCACGTTGAGGATCTCGTTGCAGCCCTCGAGATTCTCGAAGTCCTCGAGCGTGGGGTCCTGCGCCTGGAGCATGGTGCCCATGGCTCCGTCGGCCACGACCACACGGGTGGCCAGGGCCTCTCGGAGGGCGGACACGCGGGTCCGGCTGTCTGTGGAAGGGGTCAGCGGCAACGAGGCCATGTAAAGGGCTCCCTCGGATGCGACGGCTGTCGGCTATGCGGCTTCCCGGACATCCGGAGGGCATCCGGGGGTGAGGCGCACGGCGCCAGCCTAACCGGGAGTCGGCCCGGATGGGCAGCGCGTCCACGGGGCGGACGCCGAGAGCGGCGGGACGGCCACTGTGAGATGTGTTGAACACCCGGCTGTGCGACCCATCAGCCTCCGTCCGTGCGCCTCATGAGCACCCGGCCGTGCGGCCCATGGGCACCCATCTGCGCGACCCATGGGCATCCGCCGGTGCGACCATGAGCACCCGTCTTCACGCCCCATGAGCATCCGTCGGTGCATCGATGCCGCAACATGTGGCGACCCGCCATTAGCGAGAGGTCGGCATCGACCGGTAGTGTTCGACATTGCCGAACGAGGGCTGCGGGCCCCACCTGTCGGCGGTCGAAGGGGACGGAGGCAGTACGGCGATGGCACGGAACATCCAGTCGCTCGAACGGGCGGCCGCGATGCTGCGGCTCCTCGCGGGCGGCGAGCGGCGGCTCGGCCTGTCGGACATCGCCTCGTCGCTGGGCCTGGCCAAGGGCACCGCCCACGGCATCCTGCGCACCCTCCAGCAGGAGGGCTTCGTGGAGCAGGACGACGCCTCCGGGCGCTACCAGCTGGGCGCGGAGCTGCTGCGCCTGGGCACCACCTACCTCGACGTCCACGAGCTGCGGGCACGCGCCCTGGTGTGGACCGACGACCTGGCCCGCTCCAGCGGCGAGAGCGTCTACCTGGGCGTCCTGCACCAGCAGGGCGTGCTGATCGTGCACCACGTCTTCCGGCCGGACGACAGCCGGCAGGTGCTGGAGATCGGCGCCATGCAGCCGCTGCACTCCACGGCCCTGGGCAAGGTGCTGTCGGCCTACGACCCGGTGGCGCACAGCGAGGCCCTGGAGGCCGACCGCAAGGCCTTCACGGACCGGACGGTGTGCGAGCCGGAGGACTTCGAGCACATCCTCGACGTCACCCGCGCGCGCGGGTACGCGGCGGACGTGGAGGAGACCTGGGAGGGCGTCGCCTCCCTCGCGGCCCCCATCCACGACCGGCGGCGCATGCCGGTCGGCTCGGTCGGCATCACGGGCGCCGTGGAGCGGCTGTGCCGCGACGGGGAGCTGCGCCCCGAGCTGATCGCGGCGGTCCGGGACTGCGCCCGCGCGGTCTCGCGGGACCTGGGCGCCGGGCGGTTCTGACGGAACAGGACGGGACCGGGGCGCCGCACGGCGTCCCGGTCCTCGGCATGCCCGGGCTCACCTGCGGCAAAGATCCTTGGGACCGCGGCGATCAGTAACGATCGTGTTTTCGACAACACAGCCCTTGACGTGCTCGTAACGCCGAAGCAAGACTCCCGTCCATCGGTCGACATTGTCGAACAGCTACCGGCAATACGCGCTAGAGTGTGACAACGCCAGGCCGGTATCGCACTTCCCCCTGGACGAAGGACAAAGGAGTCGCGGGTGTCCAGCTCCGACATCTTCATCGGCGAGACCATCGGTACCGCCATACTCATCCTGCTCGGCGGCGGAGTCTGCGCCGCCGTGACGCTCAAGGCTTCCAAGGCCCGCAACGCCGGCTGGCTCGCCATCACCTTCGGGTGGGGCTTCGCGGTGCTCACGGCGGTCTACACGACGGCGCCGCTGTCCGGCGCCCATCTGAACCCGGCCGTCACGCTCGCTCTCGCGATCAAGGACGGCGACTGGAGCAACGTCCCGGTCTACTGGGCCGGCCAGCTCCTCGGCGCCATGATCGGTGCCGCCCTGGTCTGGATCGCCTACTACGGCCAGTTCCACGCCCACCTCACCGACCGCGAGATCGTCGGCGGTCCGGGGGCACAGGACACGGCGGCCAAGGCCGTCGAGGCCCAGGAGACGGGCGCCGGCCCCGTGCTGGGCGTCTTCTCCACCGGCCCCGAGGTCCGGGTCGCCTGGCAGAACGTCGCCACGGAGATCATCGGCACGATCGTGCTGGTGCTGGCCGTGCTCACCCAGGGCCTGAACGACAAGGGCAACGGCCTGGGCCCCCTCGGGGCCCTGATCACCGCCCTCGTGGTGGTCTCCATCGGCCTCTCCCTCGGCGGCCCGACGGGGTACGCGATCAACCCGGCCCGTGACCTCGGTCCGCGTATCGTGCACGCCCTGCTGCCGCTGCCCAACAAGGGTGGCTCCGACTGGGGCTACGCCTGGGTCCCCGTGGTGGGTCCGCTGATCGGCGGCGCCATCGCGGCAGGCATCTACAACGTCGCTTTCGCTTAGGAACCCTTCTTTCGCGCTCGTCGCGAAACTTCCAGCACGCGCCGTACGTAAAGCCCCATAAACCCGGAATTACCAGGAGCACACAGTGACCGACGCGCACACCGCCGGCCCCTTCATCGCCGCCATCGACCAGGGCACCACCTCCAGCCGCTGCATCGTCTTCGACCGGGACGGCCGGATCGTCTCCGTCGACCAGAAGGAGCACGAGCAGATCTTCCCCAAGCCGGGCTGGGTCGAGCACAACGCCACCGAGATCTGGACGAACGTCCAGGAGGTCGTCGCCGGGGCCATCGAGAAGGCCGGCATCACCCGTGACGACATCAAGGCCATCGGCATCACCAACCAGCGCGAGACGACCGTGCTGTGGGACAGGAACACCGGTGAGCCCGTCCACAACGCCATCGTCTGGCAGGACACCCGCACCGACGCCCTCTGCCGCGAGCTCGGCCGCAACGTCGGCCAGGACCGCTTCCGCCGCGAGACCGGCCTTCCCCTCGCCTCCTACTTCGCCGGTCCGAAGGCCCGCTGGCTGCTCGACAACGTCGACGGGCTGAAGGAGCGCGCCGAGGCGGGCGACATCCTCTTCGGCACCATGGACACCTGGGTCATCTGGAACCTGACCGGCGGTGTCGACGGCGGCGAGCACGTCACGGACGTGACGAACGCCTCCCGCACGATGCTCATGAACCTCCACACCATGGAGTGGGACGACAAGATCTGCGAGTCGATCGGCGTCCCGAAGCAGGTGCTGCCGGAGATCCGCTCCTCCGCCGAGGTCTACGGCGAGATCAAGGGCGGCAAGCTGGGCGACCTGCTCGGCGGCATCCCGGTCGCCTCCGCGCTCGGCGACCAGCAGGCGGCCCTGTTCGGCCAGACCTGCTTCTCCGAGGGCGAGACCAAGTCGACCTACGGCACCGGCACCTTCATGGTGATGAACACCGGTGACAAGATCATCAACTCCTACAGCGGCCTGCTGACCACCGTCGGCTACAAGATCGGCGACCAGGACACGGTCTACGCCCTGGAGGGCTCGATCGCCGTCACCGGCTCACTGGTGCAGTGGATGCGCGACCAGATGGGCCTGATCTCCACCGCCGCCGAGATCGAGACGCTCGCGCTCTCCGTCGAGGACAACGGCGGCGCCTACTTCGTGCCGGCCTTCTCCGGCCTGTTCGCCCCGTACTGGCGCTCCGACGCCCGCGGCGTGATCGCCGGTCTGACCCGGTACGTCACCAAGGCGCACCTGGCCCGTGCCGTCCTGGAGGCGACCGCCTGGCAGACGCGGGAGATCGCCGACGCCATGACGAAGGACTCCGGTGTCGAGCTGGCCGCCCTCAAGGTCGACGGCGGCATGACCTCCAACAACCTGCTGATGCAGACCCTCGCCGACTTCGTCGACGCCCCCGTGGTGCGCCCGATGGTCGCCGAGACCACCTGCCTCGGCGCCGCCTACGCCGCCGGCCTCGCCGTCGGCTTCTGGAACAGCACCGACGACCTGCGCGCCAACTGGCGCCGGGCCGCCGAGTGGACCCCCCGCATGGACGCGGACACCCGCGCCCGTGAGTACAAGAACTGGCTCAAGGCCGTCGAGCGGACCATGGGCTGGCTCGAGGACGAGGAGTAAGAAACCGCATGACCAGTCAGTCCACCCTGCAGTCCGTGCCTGCCCTGGGAACGCACCCGGCCTCCGGCTCGAACCCGAGCCGAGCCGAGACCAGGGAGCAGCTCGCCAAGGCGTCGTACGACCTTCTCGTGATCGGCGGCGGCATCCTGGGCATCTCCACCGCCTGGCACGCCGCGCAGTCCGGCCTCAGGGTGGCTCTGGTCGACGCCGGCGACTTCGCCGGTGCCACCTCCTCCGCCTCCTCCAAGCTGCTCCACGGCGGCCTGCGCTACCTGCAGACCGGCGCCGTGAAGCTGGTGGCGGAGAACCACTTCGAGCGCCGTGCGGTCTCCCGCCAGGTGGCCCCCCACCTGGCGAACCCGCTCACGTTCTACCTCCCCGTGTACAAGGGCGGGCCGCACGGCGCGGCGAAGCTCGGGGCGGGCGTCTTCGCCTACTCCGCGCTCTCCGCGTTCGGTGACGGCGTCGGACACCTGCTGTCGCCGGCCAAGGCCGCGCAGGACGTGCCCGAGCTGCGCACCGAGAACCTCAAGGCCGTGGCCGTGTACGGCGACGACCAGATGAACGACGCCCGCATGGCGCTGATGACGGTCCGCGCGGCCGTCGAGGCCGGGGCGGTCGTCCTCAACCACGCCGAGGTCACCGGCCTGCGCTTCACCCAGGGCCGGGTCACCGGCGCCGAGCTGAAGGACCGCCTGTCCGGCGACGAGTTCGGCGTCAACGCCCGGCTGGTGCTGAACGCGACCGGTCCCTGGGTCGACCACCTGCGCAGGATGGAGAACCCGAACGCGGCGCCCTCCATCCGCCTGTCGAAGGGCGCGCACCTGGTCCTGAAGCGCACCTCCCCCTGGAAGGCCGCGCTCGCCACCCCGATCGACAAGTACCGCATCACCTTCGCCCTCCCCTGGGAGGACATGCTGCTCCTCGGCACGACCGACGAGGTGTTCGAGGGCGACCCGGCGGACGTCTCGGTCACCGAGCAGGACATAACCCAGATCCTGGACGAGGCCGCCTTCTCGGTCCGCGACCAGCAGCTCAGCCGTGACCTCATCACGTACTCCTTCGCCGGCCTGCGGGTGCTGCCCGGCGGCCCCGGCGACACGGCCAAGGCCAAGCGCGAGACGGTCGTCACCGAGGGCAGGGGCGGCATGCTGTCCGTCGCGGGCGGCAAGTGGACGACCTTCCGCCACATCGGCCGGACGATCATGAAGAAGCTGGAGGCGCTGCCCGGCCACCCGCTCGGCGACGACTTCGAGCCGATCAGCTCGCTGCCGAAGAAGCTGCCGCTGCCCGGCATCGCCAACCCGCGCGCGGTCGCCCACCGGCTGCTGACCGACCGCCCGGCCCCCGGCCCGCGCATGGCGGCCGACACGGCCCGGCACCTGGCCACGCACTACGGCTCGCTGGCCTTCGACATCGCCCGCCTGGCCAACGACAACCCTGAACTCGCCGAGCGCGTCCACCCCGACGCCCCGGAGATCTGGGCGCAGGTCGTCTGGGCCCGGGACCACGAGTGGGCCGAGACGCAGGACGACGTGCTGCGCCGCCGGACGACGCTGACGATCCGCGGGCTGGCCACGGACGACGTCCGGACCAAGGTCCAGGACCTGCTCGACAAGAAGTAGGGACGCACTCGGGGAACCGCGTGCGGGAAGGGACGGCTCCACGCCGACGGAGCCGTCCCTTCCGCGTACCCGGCCCCGCATAATGACCTGATACGTCGGAGGTCTTAAGCGACAGGGAGGCCGCCCATGGCAGTCACCGACGAGGCGATCGAGAAGATCAAGGACATGATCGTCTCCGGCGCGCTGCGGCCGGGCGACCGGCTGCCCAAGGAGAGCGAACTCGCCGCCGACCTCGGGCTGTCCCGCAACTCCCTGCGGGAGGCCGTCCGCGCGCTCTCCCTCATCCGGATCCTGGACGTCCGGCAGGGCGACGGCACGTACGTCACCAGCCTCGATCCCCAACTGCTGCTGGAGGCGCTGAGCTTCGTCGTCGACTTCCACCGCGACGACACGGTCCTGGAGTTCCTGGCCGTGCGCCGCATCCTGGAACCGGCCGCCACGGCGATGGCGGCGCTGCGGATCAGCGAGCAGCAGCTCGACGCGCTCACGGCCCAGCTGGACCGGCTCGGCGAGGACCCGTCCGTGGAGGACCTGGTCGCCTGCGACCTGGAGTTCCACCGGGGCATCGTGCAGAGCTCGGGCAACTCCGTGCTGTGCTCGCTGCTCGACGGCCTGTCGGGCCCCACCACCCGGGCCCGGATCTGGCGCGGTCTCACCCAGGAGGACGCCGTGGGCCGCACCCTGCGCGAGCACCGGGCGATCCTCGCCGCCCTGCGCGACCGGGACGCCGAGGCGGCGCGCTCCTGGGCGACGGTGCACATCGCGAGCGTGGAGCAGTGGCTGCGCTCCACCCTGTGACCAGGGCCTCACGGACAGCTCGGATGACTCCGGGGTGTTCAGGGGTGGATCACGGGGCAGTCATGGGGTCACTCCCCCTGCAAGGGGGCTGCGGACGCCCCCTTGGCACGCCGTAAGGTTGGGTGGTCAAGCGAGGGCACGTCGGAAGGAGGCACTGGGTGATCGAGCTCGAGGGGGTTCCCGAGCTGATCGACCCGGTCATGGTGGCCGCGTTCGAGGGCTGGAACGATGCCGGCGACGCCGCCTCCACCGCGGTCGCGCATCTGGACAGGGAATGGAAGGGCGAGGTGTTCGCGGCGCTCGACGCCGAGGACTACTACGACTTCCAGGTCAACCGCCCCACGGTGTTCATGGAAGCGGGCGTCCGCAAGATCACGTGGCCGACGACAAGGTTGTCGGTCGTCCGGGTGGGCGGCGAGAAGCCGCGTGATCTCGTCCTGGTCCGCGGTATCGAGCCGTCCATGCGATGGCGTTCGTTCTGCAACGAACTGCTCGCCTTCGCGCACGAACTGGGCGTGGAACTGGTGGTCGTCCTGGGCGCCCTGCTCGGTGACACCCCGCACACCCGTCCGGTGCCGATCAGCGGGACGACGTCCGACCCGGACCTGGCCCGCCGCATGGACCTGGAGGAGACCAAGTACGAGGGCCCCACGGGCATCGTCGGCGTCCTCCAGGAGGCGTGCACGCACGCGGGCGTGCCGGCCGTGTCGCTCTGGGCGGCGGTGCCGCACTACGTGTCGCAGCCGCCGAACCCGAAGGCCACACTGGCCCTGCTGAACCGCCTGGAGGACCTGATCGACGTGCGCATCCCGCTGGGCGAACTGCCCGAGGACGCGCGCGCCTGGCAGGTCGGCGTGGACCAGCTGGCCGCCGAGGACAGCGAGGTCGCCGAGTACGTCCAGTCGCTGGAGGAGGCCCGGGACACCGCGGAGCTGCCGGAGGCGTCGGGCGAGGCGATCGCCCGCGAGTTCGAGCGGTATCTGCGGCGCCGGGACGGGGGCGGACCGCCCGCTTCCGGCGGGCACGCGACGGCGGACGGCAGCGACAGCCAGTCGTACCTCCGGGACAACCCCAGCGGCCGGACACGACCGCCGAAGCCGCCCAAGCCGGGCACGGACGACGACGAGTCGTCGGAGGACTGAGCACCGACCACCGAGCGCTGAGGCAGCGAAAAGGGGCGTCTCCCGCACGGGAGACGCCCCTCAGCGCGTTCTCGGCTACAGCGCGACGCCCAGCAACGCGTCCACCGCGCGGGAGACCACGCCGGGTGCCGCCTCGTCCGTGCCGCCGCTCTCCTCCTGCCGTGCGGCCCAGCGGTCGACCGCGGCGAGCGCGGCCGGGGCGTCCAGGTCGTTCGCGAGAGCCTCGCGGATCTCCTCCACGAGCGCCTCCGCCGACGGGCCGTCGGGCCGGGACACGGCGGCGCGCCAGCGGCCGAGCCGTGCGACGGCGTCCTGGAGGACCTGGTCGGTGTACTCCCAGTCGGCGCGGTAGTGGTGGGCGAGCAGCGTGAGCCGGATGGCGGCCGGGTCGACGCCGTCGCGCCGGAGCTTGGAGACGAAGACCAGGTTCCCCTTGGACTTGGACATCTTCTCGCCGTCCAGAGCGACCATGCCGGCGTGCACGTACGCCTTGGCCATGGGGAACTCGCCCGTGAGGGCCTGGGCGTGCGAGGCGCCCATCTCGTGGTGCGGGAAGGCGAGGTCGGAGCCGCCGCCCTGGATGTCGAAGCCCATGCCGAGGTGGTCGAGGGCGATGGCCACGCACTCGATGTGCCAGCCGGGCCGTCCGCGCCCGAGCGAGCCGCCGTCCCAGCTGGGCTCGCCCTCCCGGGCCGCCATCCACAGCATCGGGTCGAGCGGGTTCTTCTTGCCCGGCCGGTCCGGGTCGCCGCCGCGCTCGGCGGACAGCAGCCGCATCGCCGCGGCGTCGAGGTGGGAGACCTTGCCGAAGTGCGGGTCGGATTCGACGGAGAAGTAGACGTCGCCGTCGAGTTCGTACGCGGCGCCCGCGTCCCTGAGGCGCTCGACGAGCGGGACGATCCCGGGTATCGCCTCGACGGCGCCGATGTACTGCCGCGGCGGCAGCATCCGCAGGGCCGTCATGTCCTCGCGGAAGAGGGCGGTCTCCTGCTCGGCGAGCGCGGCCCAGTCGAGGCCGTCGCGCTGGGCCCGCTCCAGGAGCGGGTCGTCGACGTCGGTGACGTTCTGGACGTAGTGAACCTGCCGCTTGGTGTCGAGCCACACGCGCTGCACGAGGTCGAACGCGTTGTAGGTCGCCGCGTGTCCCAGGTGCGTGGCGTCGTACGGGGTGATGCCACAGACGTAGATACGGGCGACGGGACCGGGGTCGAGGGTGACGAGGCCGCCGGTCGCGGTGTCGTGGATCCTCAGGTCGCGGCCCTGACCAGGCAGGGCGGGGACCTCGGAAGCGGGCCAGGCATGCATGCCATGAGCCTAACCGGACTGAAGTTCCATATACGAATGGGAGCGGGCCGGACGGCCGAGAAGGCCCTCTTGCGCAAGCCGGGCGACTGTGATGCCCAGGCCGCTAGGGGGTGTCCGCAAAGTCCCGTCGTTCGCCCGGAGGGCGGGCCCTGCGGCGTCATGGGGGTCCCCCCTGCTCGAGCGAAGCCGAGAGCTTGGGGGAGCGTGCTCTCGGCGTGCC
>NZ_JBEYZD010000114.1:0-17185 GCF_040645895.1 Streptomyces olindensis
GCAGCCGGTAGCCCTCGGCGAAAAGAGCGCGGGCCCGTCGCACTTCGAAGTGCACAAGGCCCGCGAAGTCGGAGCCCTCGGGTGGCCGGGGCGCGGGTCCAGGAGCCCGCGCGGGTCCAGGAGCCCGCGCGGGTCCAGGGGTGTCCGCGGGCGCGGTGGGCTCCGCGCCGCCCTCCTCCTCGGTGTTCAGGCGGGCCACGAGGTCGTCGAGGTGGGTGAGGAGTTCGTCGCAGGGCAGGTCGATGTCGGCGAGGGTGCGGACGGCCGTGCGCAGCCGCCCCATGGCCGCCGAGGCGTGCAGGCCGTGGCCGACGACGTCGCCGACGACCAGCGCCACCCGCGCCCCGGACAGCGGGATGACGTCGAACCAGTCGCCGCCGACGCCGGCGTGCGCGCCGGCCGGCAGATAGCGGGAGGCGACCTCGACCGCCGCCTGCCGGGGCAGCCGCTGCGGCAGCAGGCTCCGCTGGAGCGTGACGGCCGTGGCCCGCTCCCGGGTGTAGCGGCGGGCGTTGTCGATGCTGACCGCCGCCCGCGCCGCCAGCTCCCCGGCCAGCACCTCGTCGTCGTGCCCGAAGGGCTCGGGGGTGCGGTACCGGACGAAGAAGGCGACTCCCAGCGTGGTGCCGCGGGCGGCCAGCGGCACGGTCATCACCGAGTGCACGCCGAACGCGCGGACCCGGGCGGCACGGGCCGGGTCGCCCGCCAGCCACCCGGCGATCGCCTCGTCGGTCACCGCGTGCACGGCGGGCCGTCCCGTGCGCAGGCTCTCGAAGGGCGCCGAGCCCTCCTGGTAGGCCTCCACCCGCCCGACCGCCCCGACCGCGTCCGAGGCCCCGGCCGTCACCGACCGCAGCGCGATCCGGCGCAGCAGCAGCGGCCCGTCGGCCGGGACGCGCGCGGACGGTTCGTGCAGGTCGTCCAGCTCGGCCAGCAGATCGACGCTGACGAAGTCGGCCAGCACCGGGACGGTCACGTCGGCCAGCTCCTGGGCCGTGCGCGTCAGGTCGAGCGTGCCGCCGATGCGCCGGCCGGCCTCGGCGATCAGCTGGAGCCGCTGGCGGGCCCGGAACTGCTCGGTCATGTCGTGCGCGGCCAGGCAGACGCCCTGGATCGTGCCCTCGGGGTCGCGCAGCGCGGACATGAAGACCGACCAGGCGTGCTCGTGGTCCTCGCCCGGGGCGCGCAGGTAGTTCTCCTCGTACTGCGGCTCACCGGTGCGCAGCACCCGGGCCATGCTGCGTTCCGCCCGGGCACCGGCGTCGTCGTCGACGATCTCGCAGACGCGCAGCCCCCGCATCTCCTCCTCGGTGAGCGCCACGGAGCGTTCCATGTCGGCGTTGGCCCGGCGCAGCCGCAGCCGGGTGTCGTAGAGCGCCAGGGCGCAGCACGGGGACTGGGCGAAGCTCCAGCTCACCAGGGCGTCGTCGAGGCCGGGCCGGGGCTGCCCGCCGGTCAGCGCGGAGACGACGAGCCAGGCGGGGGCGTCCGTGCCGGGCTCCCGGTGGTGGGCGAGGATCCTGACCGTCAGCTTGCGGCCGTCCCGGTGCCGGAGCGCGACGTCGCCGTTCCACCGGGGCAGCCCGGCGAGGGCGGGCATGCCGCCCCGCACCGGGATCGGCTCGGCCAGCAGATCGGCGGCGCGGCGGCCGGTCATCTGTCCGGCCGGGTATCCGAGGAGCCGCTCGGCGCCCGCGTTCCAGCCCGTCACCGCGCCGCGGTCGTCGAGGGTGACGCGGGCGGTGAGGGACTCGCCGACGAGGGCTTCGAGGACCTCGGGCTCTTCTCCGGACGACCGGGTGACCCGGCCGAGGGTGACGGGCTGCTCCATGTCGGTCATCTCGCTCTCGCGGGGCATCAGCCTTGAACCCCGGATACGTGCAATTATCACCTGTTTACCCCTATTGAGGGGCTTTGACCGTCCCACTGTGGCCGGGCTCGACGAGGCTGCCGCGGCCCGGCCCGGGTAACCGCTCCCCCATGGGCGAGATCCTCGTGGGCACGTGTTCGTGGACCGACCGGGCGCTGGTCGGCAGCGGCTGGTACCCGCCCGGGCGGCGGGACGCCGAGGGGCGGTTACGGCACTACGCCGAGCGGTTCCCGGTCGTCGAGGTCGACGCGTCGTACTACGCGCTGCCGAGCGAGCGGAACAGCCGGCTGTGGGCCGAGCGGACACCGGACGGGTTCGTGTTCGACGTGAAGGCGTTCTCGCTGCTGACCGGCCATCCGACCCGGCGGGCGGTGATGCCGGACGGCCTGCCGCCGGACCCCCGGGACCCGGCGGTGCTGGACGCGGTGTGGGCCCGGTTCACGGCCGGGGTCGAGCCGCTGCGGCGGGCCGGGCGGCTCGGGAGCGTGCTGTTCCAGTTCCCGCCCCGGTTCCGGCCCGGACCACGGGCGGAGGAGTTCCTGCGGGAGTGCGCCGAGCGGACGCGCGGGTGGCCCCTGGCCGTGGAGTTCCGGCATCCGTCCTGGTGGGAGCCGGGCCGGGAGGAGGCGACGGGCGCGCTGCTCGCCCGGTACGGCATGGCCGCGGTCGCCGTCGACATGACCCAGACGCTGCCGTCGTCCGTGCCGCCGGTGACGCCCGTGACCTCGCCCCGGCTGTCCGTCGTGCGGTTCCACGGCCGCAGCACCGCCTGGGGGACCGGCAGCAAGGAGGACCGGTTCCGGTACGCCTACGGCGAGGACGAACTCGCCGAATGGCTGCCCCGCGTGCGCCGGCTGGCGGAGCGGACCGAGCGGGTCCACGTCCTGTTCAACAACTGCTGCGGCGACGCCGCCGTGGGCGCCGCCGAGACCATGACCCGGCTCCTCGACGGCGACGGGCCGACGGCGGCACCCGGGCTGCCTAGGGCACGATCCGCACCTGCCCCTTCACCGTCACCTGGTCCACCTCCGACACCCGCACGGTCGTCTTCATCGTCCAGGTCCCGGGGAGGGGCAGGTTGACGGCGTTGGCGCTCCAGTAGCCGCCCCGGTCGGCGAGTTCGGCGTCGATCGGGCCGACCTTCCGGGCGGGCAGGGTGAAGGTGACGCGGACCTCGGGGACGACGACCAGGCCCGTGTCGGAACCGTAGACCACGGCCTGGACGCCGTTCTCGCCGACCCGGGCCGGGTCCACGGTGACCTGCACCTTGCCGCGGCCGGTCACGGAGTCCGCCCCCGTGTCGTAGGGCACCGTGACCTGGGTGACGGGCGGCAGCGCGCCCGCCGGGGCCTGCTGCGCCGCCTCGGCCTGGGCGCGGCCGGGCAGGGTCCCGGTGAGCACGGTCGTGATCAGCAACACCACCGCGGCGACGGCGACTTCGACGAGCACGGATCGGCGCAGGCCGCGCCGCAGGGCGTCCGGATCGCCGGCATCACCCGCATTGCCAGCATCGCCTGCATTGCCTGCATCGCCTGTGCCGCCTGGGCCGCCCGGACCGCTCGGGTCGGAGCCACCCGATTCGGCCGATTCGGCCGGGTCGGCCGGGTCGGCCGATTCGTCCGCCACCGCGTCGGCGCCGTCCCGCTCCCCGGGTTCGGCCGGTGCGCCGACCGGCTGCGGGACCCGCGCCGATACGGCGGTCCGTGCGGTGCCGGCCGATACGGCGGTCCGTGCGGTGCCGGCCGGTGCGCCGGCCCGTGCGGTGCCGGCCGGTGCGGCGGCCCGGGCGGTGGCCGCCGGTGCGGCGAGCCGCGCCGTCCAGCGCCGCGCGTACCCGGCCACCAGCAGCAGCGCCAGCACCGCGACCAGCTTGGCGAGCAGCAGCCTGCCGTACGACGTGCCGCCGAGCACGGAGAGGGAGCCGAGGCCGCGCCAGGACTGGTAGAGGCCGGTGACGGCCAGGACGATCACCGACGCGAACGCGATCCGGGAGAAGCGGGGCACGACCTCCGTGAGGTCCTCGCCGGACGAGCGGCGCAGGGTCAGGAGCAGCGCCACGAGGCCGCCGAGCCACACCCCGGTCGCCAGCAGGTGGAGCACGGACGACGTCATCGCCACCGGCACCTGGATCCCGGCCGAGGCGTGCTCGGCCGCCGCCCAGGTCAGGGCCAGGCCGGCGGCCAGGGCCGTGCCCAGCGCGAGCGGGACGGGCCCTCGGCGGTCCCGGCGCCTGGACAGCCACACCAGGAAAACCGCGGTCAGCGCGAGGACGCCCAGCCGGGCGAGCAGGGCGAGGCCCGGGCGGCCGGACAGGGTGCGGCCGAGGGCGTCGGCGTCGAAGGCCGTCGCCGGGCCGGTGCCCGCCTCGTACGGGGCGCGCAGCAGCAGCAGGACGGCCGTCGAGCCCAGCAGCGTCCACCAGGCCACGACCAGGGGCCGGCGCAGCGGGGCGGTGCGGGCGGGCCGGCACAGCAGGGCGAACGCGACCGTGCCCACGAGCAGCGCGGCGGCGAGGTAGGCGAGGTAGCGGGCGGCGGTGTGGAGGCGGTCGGTGAGGGGGTCCTCGGCCGGGCCGGTGTCGACCTGGAGCATGGTCGAGGAGCGCTTCCCCACGGAGAAGCTGAAGGCGCCGGAGACGGGGTGGCTGTCGGCGGACACCACCCGCCAGGCCACCGTGTAGGTGCCCTGGGCGAGCTTGCGGGGCAGGGTGACCCGGGCCGTGTCGGAGCGGTCGTCGGCGTGGGTGGCCTCGCCGGTGGGGACGCGGCGCTGGTCCGGCCCGAAGACCCGGAAGGAGTCGTCGAGCAGGCCCACCGACTCGGTGAAGGTCAGGGTGACGTGGCGGGGGGCCCGCTGGACGAGGGATCCGTCGTCGGGGTCGGTGGTGCGGAGGGCCGCGTGGGCCGAGGCGGGGGCCGCTCCCCCGAGGAGCAGTACCAGCACGGTGCCGAGCAGCACCAGGGCTTGAAGTCGCCAGGGGTGTCCGACATTGCGCTCCACGTGGATCTCCGGGGTCGGGCTGTACGGCTCCCGGTCATGTACGGACGGGAAGCGTGTAGCGCTCACCGGTCCCGCCTAGGACCTGGAAAGCCCGGGAATCCGGTCGGCCGCCGCCGGATAGCGGGCCGCCAGCTCCGCCGCGTCCCCGTGCTCGTAGCCCTCGAACGTGAAGCCGGGGGCCATCGTGCAGCCGAACAGGGTCCACGACCCGCCCTCGACCACTCTCCCGCCCATCCACGTGCCCGCCGGGACCGTGAACTGGACGTGCTGGCCGTGCAGGACGTCCGGGCCCAGGAGCACCGTGCGGGTGCTTCCGTCCGGGGCGAGCAGGAGGAGTTCCAGGGGGTCGCCCCGGTAGAAGTGCCAGATCTCGTCCGTGGGCAGGCGGTGGAGGGCGGAGAAGTCGTCCGCCGTGAGGAGCGCGACGATCGCCGTGCCCTCCGGTCTGCCGTCGGGGCGTTCGGGGCCGGCCCAGGTCTGGCGGAACAGGCCGCCCTCACGCGGGATCGGCTCCAGTCCGTAGTGGGCGATGAGGTCGTCGGGCGTCACCCGGGGAAGAGTATCTCCCGCTCCAGGAAGGCGAGCTGGGCCTTCTTCTCCGGCAGGTACACGTCCGGGAGATCGATCTCGGGCAGGACGACCACCGGCCCCGCCGTGAAGCCCTGCCTGAGGAAACGGGCGATCGCCTTCTCGTTGGCCACGTCCGGGTCGACGACGATCCGCCGGCGGTCCAGCCCGAGCAGGACGTACCGGGCGACGGCGGTCACCAGCCGGGCGGTCCAGCCGGACTGCCCGCCCTCCGGCCCGGCGGGGGCGAGCAGCAGGTGGACGCCGATGTCGCCGGGCCTGACCTCGTAGCACTCGCCGACGCGGTCGGCCTCCGGCTCGTAGGTCTGCAGCAGCGCGACCGGCTCGGCGTCCCGGACGACGAGGTGGGCGTGGTGGGTGGTGAGGGTGTCCATGTGGGTGTAGATCTCGGCGACCTGATCCTCCGAGAGGCCGGTCATGCCCCAGAAGACGGCCCGGTCCTCGCTCACCCAGCGGTGGATCACCCCGGCGTCGGCCCGCGGGTCCAGCGGCAGCACGCGGACGGTGCCGGAGCCGTCGGTCACCTGCTCGTGGAGGGCCGTGCGGGAGGCGTACGGGTCAGACATCGGTCTCCTTCGTCAGCTGCGCCCGGTCGGTGACGACCGGGACGAGGTCTCCCCCGAGCCAGAGGGGGAGCTGGTCGCGGTGGTGGGGCGAGCCGGGCACGCCCGAGGCGCCGAGCGGGACCACCCAGCGGCTGTCCTCGCGCCGGGCCAGGTCCCAGACGTACCGGGCGGCCGGGCCCCGCGCGGCCCGGTCGGTGAGGCCCGGGACGCCCGAGGTGCACAGCACGCAGTCGTGGTCGCCGGACAGCGCGGGTTCGTCGTACGGCTGCTCCGGCTCCAGCGCCCGCCAGGGGGCGAGCCGGTGGGTGTCGCCCCAGACCCCGGCCGGCGGCTGCGCGGCCACCTCCTCGATCGCCGCGCGGACGGCCGCCGGGCGGTCGATCCCGTACAGCTCCCCGGCGGTCAGCAGGTGTTCCAGGGCGAAGCCCACGCGGGGGACGAGGGCCAGCCAGGGCAGGAACACCTCGGGGTAGGCCGGCGGGGTCGCCAGCGCGGCGAACGCCGGGTGCGCCGCCAGCTTCCGTACGACCGCGCCGCGCACCGCCGCGTACAGGGCCGCGTCGGCGCTGCCGGCGTCCATGCGGCGGTCCCAGCCGAGGAGCCGGTCCCTCAGAGCGCGGGCCTCGGGGCTGAGGCCGCCGAGGGACTCCAGGTGGTCCAGCAGGGCGGTCGCGGAGGCGAGGTACGTGTCCGTGTGGACGGCGGGCATGTCGGCGGCGGACCAGCGCTCCTTGCCCGCGAGCAGCGCGGCGATGCGGTCGTGGCGGTGGGGCGGGGCGAACTCGACGCCGAGGGGTGCTGCCGGGCCGCGCTGGTTGGCCATGACGGCGACGCCGTCGGTGAGCCCGGCACGGGGCGTCTCCTGGCGGCCGTGCCACTCGTGGCCGGGCTCCCAGGCGGGCACCAGCCGCAGCCGGTTGGCCTCGGCGCGCAGCGGCACGAACCCGGCCACGCGGTGCAGCACACCGCCCTCGGTGTCCGCGGCCTGGACGACGTTGACCGGCTCCGCCCAGCGGTCGAAGGCCCGGTCCACATCGGCGACCCGGCGGGCCCGCAGCAGCGGCAGCAGGGCGCCGAAGCCGAGGTCGCCGGTGACCCGGGGCGGGTAGCGCAGGCTGACGGCGACCGGGGGCAGGCCCGGGTCGGTGGTGCCGCCGTCCAGGCCCTCGGGGCCGCCGATGACCACCGGGCCCCGGCCGGTCTCGATCACCTCGACCTCGACCGGCTCCTCGCCCGCGACCTCGACGACCTCCGTGTGCCGGACCGCCCGCCGCCAGACGCCGTCCGGGTCGAGCGCCTCGACCCCGGCGCCGGTGCGCCGCAGCCGCTCCCGGTACAGGTCCTGGTAGTCGGCCATGGCGTTGGTGATGGCCCATGCGACCGTGCCGGTGTGCCCGAAGTGGGCGATGCCGGGGACGCCCGGGACGGCGAGGCCCACGACGTCGAACTCGGGGCAGGAGAGGTGGATCTGCTGGTAGACGCCGGGGTCTTCGATCCAGCGGTGCGGATCGCCGGCGATGACGGCCTGCCCGGTGACCGTCCGCTCGCCGCCGACCAGCCAGCCGTTGCTGCCGGAGGTGCCGGGGCCGTCGGTGGCGAACAGGCCGGCCGCCTCCGCGCCGAGGTGGGAGACGACGTGCTCGCGCCAGAGCTTGGCGGGGAACCCGGCGAAGAGGATGTGCGTGGCCAGCCAGACGCCGAGGGGGGTCCAGGGCTCCCAGCGGCCGGGGGTGAGACCGGTGCGGGCGAACTCGTGGGCCGCGGCCGCGCCCTCGGCCAGTCCCGCGTTGACCCCGTCGGCGTACGCCCGCACCCACGCGGCCGTCTCCGGGTCCTGCCCCTCCAGATGCGCGAAGCAGCGTCTCGCCGTGTCGTCGAGTCTGGCGCGTCTGGCGAACCGGTCCCAGGCCAGGGCGCTCTCGCCGAGGAAGGACGCCGAGGTGCCCCGCGCCCGGTGGCGCTCGACCTCCAGCTGCCAGGCCCGGTCGCGGGCGGTGACGAGGCCCTGGGCGTGGGCGAGTCCGGCCGCGCTGCCCGCGCGCAGATGCGGAATGCCCCAGGCATCACGGTAGATCTCGGTGGCCACGCTGTGCCCCTCCTCTGCTTTAGGTTAGCCTTGCCTAAGTCATGCGGGGCGAAATCGTACGTGAAGGGTGAAGAGGCGATGGGGCAGGGGCGGGGTTGGGAGGGCGCGGTCCTCAGACTGCTGCGCGCGAAGGACTTCGAGTTCACCGTGACGGACGCCGAGGACGTCACCCCGGACTACCGCCGGCTGCGCTTCACCGACGGCGGCCTGCTCGCCGCGGCCGGCGTCCACCCCACCATGTGGGTCCGGCTCTGGTTCGACAACGCGGGCAAGCCGCACCAGCGGGCCTACACCCTGGTCGACCCGGACCCGGCGGCCGGCACCTTCAGCCTGGAGTTCGCGCTGCACGAAGGGTGCGCCAGCGACTGGGCCCGGTCGGCGAAGCCGGGCGACACCATCGAGGCGACCGTCCAGGGCACCGGCTTCGAACACCCGATCCCCTCGCCCTCGCACGTCTTCGCCGTCGGCGACCCGGCCTCGCTCCCGGCCATCAACTCCCTCCTGGACGCCCTCGGTTCCGCCCCGGCCACCGTCTGGTTCGAGGGCGGCGACGACGCCCTGCCGTTCCGCACGGACCCGGACCGCCACGAGCTGCGCAAGGTGCCGCGCCAGGACTCCGGAGCCCACCTGGTCGACCGGGTGAAGTCGGACCTGCCCGGCCTGCTCCGGGACACCCCCGACCCGTATGTCTGGATCGCCTGCGACACGGCCACCACCCGGACCCTCGCGGCGTACGTCCGCAAGGAACTGGGCCTGCCCAAGCAGCGGGTGCACGCGCTGGGCTACTGGCGCGCCGGCTGAGGCGCGGCCCGGCCCGCCCCGGGGGATGATCGGGGCATGGACGTCACTCTTCACCTCGCCCAGGACCCCGAGGCCGACGCGCTGCTCGGCCGCAGTCCGCTCGCCGCGCTGGTCGGGATGCTGCTGGACCAGCAGATCCCGATGGAGTGGGCGTTCAAGGGTCCGGCGACGATCGCCCAGCGGCTCGGCACCGACGACCTGGACGCCCACGAGATCGCGGCGCACGAGCCCGAGGCCTTCGCCGCGCTGCTCTCACAGAAGCCGGCGGTGCACCGCTACCCCGGCTCCATGGCCAAGCGCGTCCAGCAGCTGTGCCAGTACCTCGTCGAGCACTACGACGGTGACGCCGAGGCCGTCTGGAAGGACGTCGGCACCGGCAAGGAACTGCTGAAGCGGCTGGCGGAACTGCCCGGCTTCGGCAAGCAGAAGGCCCAGATCTTCCTCGCCCTGCTGGGCAAGCAGCTCGGGGTGCGGCCCACGGGGTGGCGGGAGGCCGCTGGCTCCTACGGCGAGCCGAAGTCCTTCCGCTCGGTCGCCGACATCACCGGCCCCGAGTCGCTGGCCAAGGTGCGGGCCCACAAGCAGGAGATGAAGGCGGCCGCCAAGGCCGCGAAGACCGCCAAGACCCCGAAGACTGCCGGGCAGTAGCCCGTCAGCCACCCGGCCCGCCCCAGGTGGCGGGCCCCTCCGGGCCGGTCCGAGCATGAACCATGACCGAGCCACCGAGCGGCTCCCCCACGGACTCGGAGCCGGCCCCCTCCCGCGGCCACGCGCGGACGCACCCCCCGGGTGCCGCCGTACGCCGAGCGGGCGGATCTCGTGGCCGGTGGGATGGACGGCCACCGCCCGCCGGGGAACGACCTCCCGTGAGCCCCGCACCGCAGTCCGTCCCCCGCGGCAGCCGCCGAAGCGCCTGGCTGCGGGTCCTCGTGCTGCTGCTCGTCCTGCTCGTGCCCGGTGCGCACGCCGAGGCGCACACCGCGCCGACGGCCACTGTCCCGGGGGAGAGCACCACCGTCGAGTGCGACGTCCTCGACACCGCCCCGCGCCCGCCGGCCCGCGCCGCCCGCCGCGCCGCCGTCCCCCTGCGTCCCGCACCGCTCCCGGCCCCCGGGCCCGCGCGCACCGCACAGCACCCCGTGCCCGCGCCGCCGGACCCGCGGCCCGACCCCCGCCCCCTGCGTTCCGAGGTCCTGCGCTGCTGACCGGACCCCCGGTCCCTCAGTCCCGCAGTCCCGCAGTCCCCGCACGGAACCAGAAGGAGCACAGCCATGCTTCAAGACCCGTACGCCGTCCTGCGCGCCCTGCTGCGCGCGGAAGCCGTCCGCAGCACCCCCAAGGCCGATGCCAAGCCGGAGTCGCGGAAACCGCGGCAGCAGCCCTCGAAGGGGCGGGAACGCGGCTGACCCGCCCGCGGCGGGGGCGCCCGCCCCGACGCCTCCGCCGCGCCCGGAACATCCCGACGACACCTCCCCCTTTCGGATGAATCAGGCGCACGGTCTGCGAGATCGCCCCCTGGAGCACCGGGAACCGCGGGGAGCCGGTGACAGGGGCTCACCCTGCGGCATATTCACGACCCTGTTCCCGGTTCGTACCCCCTTGTGGGGTTTTTTTCAGCGTCGTACTCCGTCGCCATGGCTGCGCCCGGAAGGTCGTGACCGGTAGGCTTTCCGTGTGATCTTCAAGCGCATCGGAAACGGCCGGCCGTACCCCGACCACGGCCGGGAAAGCACCCGGCAGTGGGCGGACGTCGCGCCGCGCCCGGTCCGCCTCGATCAGCTCGTGACGACGAAACAGCAGCTCGACCTGGAGACCCTCCTCGCCGAGGACTCGACCTTCTACGGCGACCTCTTCGCGCACGTCGTGAAGTGGCAGGGCGACCTCTACCTGGAGGACGGCCTGCACCGCGCGGTGCGGGCGGCGCTCCAGCAGCGCCAGGTGCTGCACGCGCGCGTGCTCGAGCTCGACTGACCCCCGCAGGTCACGGGTTGGCCCTTTCGGGTTCCCCTGGGCGACGTCGAATGATCATCTAGTAGGCATCGTCGCCCGGGCGCACTACGCTGCGCTCATGAGCATGCTGACTCCCCCCGGCATGGGCGGCAAGTACCGCATCAAGGGCAACAAGTACCCCCGGATGCGCCGGCCCCGGCGGCGCGGCAGGCTCGTCGTGCTGACCGTCGCCTCCGTGACCGTGCTCGGCGTGGGCGGCTGGGGCACGCTGCAGCTCATCGACGTCTTCACCGGCGGCGGCAGAAAGGCTTCGGCGGCCGGCGGCGGCACGGAGTGCGGCCCCGCGACCAAGGCGAGCCCCTCGCCCAGCGCCAGCCCCCTGCCCGAACCCCGCGCGATCACGGTCAACGTCCTCAACGCCACCACCCGCAGCGGCCTGGCGAAGAAGACCGCCGACGAGCTGAAGAAGCGCGGCTTCAAGATCGGCGACGTGGGCAACGCGACCAAGGAGTACGACAAGAAGGTCAAGGGCCCCGGCGTGCTGCTCGGGCCCGCCGCCGCCCGCGACACCTCGCTGCCCGTGCTCGGCACCCAGCTCCCGGGCGCCGAGCGGCGCACCGAGGCGGCCCGCAAGGGCGCCGCCGTCGACCTCGTCATCGGCGACGGCTTCAAGGAGCTGGCGAAGAAGCCGGACGCCGACCAGGCCCTGACCAAGCTGGCCAGGCCCGAGCCGGCACCGTCGAAGAAGGGCTGCTGAAGCCCGTAGGGCCTACTCGTGAACCCGTAGGGCCTATTCGGCCGCCCCGTACATCCGGTCCCCCGCGTCGCCGAGGCCCGGGACGATGTAGCCGTGCTCGTTCAGGCGCTCGTCGACCGAGGCGGTCACCACGGTCACCGGCGTGCCCGCCAGCTCGCGCTCCATGACCTCCACGCCCTCCGGCGCGGCCAGCAGCACCACGGCCGTCACGTCGTCGGCGCCGCGCCGGATCAGCTCCTGGATCGCCGCGACCAGCGTCCCGCCGGTGGCGAGCATCGGGTCGAGCACGTACACCTGACGGCCCGACAGGTCCTCCGGCATGCGCGTCGCGTACGTGGAGGCCTGGAGCGTCTCCTCGTTGCGGATCATGCCGAGGAAGCCCACCTCGGCGGTCGGCAGCAGCCGGACCATGCCGTCCAGCATGCCGAGGCCGGCCCGCAGGATCGGCACCACCAGCGGGCGCGGGTGGGACAGCTTCACGCCCGTGGTCTCGGCCACCGGCGTCCGGATGTCGACCTGCTCGGTGCGCACGTCGCGCGTGGCCTCGTAGGCGAGCAGGGTGACCAGCTCGTCGGCGAGACGGCGGAAGGTCGCGGAGTCGGTGCGCTGGTCGCGCAGCGTGGTGAGCTTGTGGGCGACCAGGGGGTGGTCGACGACGTGGAGACGCATGTCCACAACAGTAACCGGGCCGGATGCGCCCGGCCGCACGGCAAGCCCGCCGCCCGGCCGTCACCCGTTCGCTGGCGTCAAACCGCCCGTCCGGGGGAATGTGGGAGGGACGGACTGGGGGTGGTGAGCCTGATGCCCGACCGGGATTCGCGACACGTTCCGTCGCCGCGCGCACAGCCCGGGGCGGACCCGGAGACCGACCGGATGGACGAGACGGACAGGGCGGACGAGTCGGACGCCGAGCGCCGCCGGCGCCGCGCCCGGTTCCTGCGCGACCTGGCCGAGGCCCGGGAGCTGCGCGACCGCGTCCAGCCGCGCCGCGCCAAGACCGCCCGGCTGCGGCACGCGATGCGCATGCGCACCTTCCGCTGGTAGGAAACGGGTGAGGAAACCGCCGGAGAAGATCACGAACCGCGCGGGCGTTGTCGAGGTGGCCGTGCGTGGAGCGGGGGAAAGCCGCGTACGATCCGCAGGTGGCGGCAACGAGCGTGCGATCAAAACTGCCGGACACAGGGAGCCGAAGACGTCCCCTGAACGCCTTGTTTCTGCCACGATTCCGAGTGGGTGGGGCTCGGACGAGCACTCCCCACCCGCAACCTCCGCCGGGGGGACCCCCAACCGGCACGCCTATGACCAGTGGGAGAGTCACGGTGTACTTCGCCGCACTGCTCGCGCGCACCGAAGACGGGTGGGAAGCGAGCGACACAGAGCTCGACGATGTGGAAACCCTGTCGGATCTGGCCGACCTGGCCCGTGAAGCCTCTCCCGACGAGGACACGGTGCTCGTGCTCATCGAGCAGGAGGACGCCTGGTTCGGCGTCGTCCGCGTGGACGGCGAGGAAGACCCTCGCATCTACGTCTCGGACGCCGCCGCCGCTGCCCGCAGCAGCTACGGCGAGATCCTGCTCACCGACGAGCTGCTAGGCCGGGACCCGGACGACGGGGACGACCTCGACGCCCTCGACCTCGACGGCACCGAGGACGGTGAATCCGACGACGACGAGTCCGACGACACCGACCCGGTCGCCGGCTCCGTCGATTCCGTGCCGCACGGCCCGGTCGGCGACGCCCAGATCCTGGAGGACCTCGGCGTGAGCGAGAAGGAACTGCGCACGCTGTCGTCGGACGCCGTCACCGAGATCGCCGAGTCCCTGGGCGCCTCGGAGACCCTGGAGACCGTCCGCTGACCGCTCGTACCACCCCCGGACCGCCGGATCCGGTACGGGACCCCTGGCGGCCCGCGATGCGACTCGCCCTGGACGAGGCCACCGCGGCCGTCCAGGGCGGGGACGTCCCCGTCGGCGCCGTCGTCCTCGCCCCGGACGGCACGACCGTGCTCGCGGCCGGGCACAACGAACGCGAAGCCGGCGGCGACCCCACGGCCCACGCGGAGGTCCTCGCCCTGCGGCGGGCCGCCGCCGCACTCGGCGCGTGGCGGCTGGCCGGCTGCACGCTCGTGGTCACGCTGGAGCCCTGCACGATGTGCGCGGGCGCGATCCAGCAGTCCCGCGTCGACCGGCTCGTCTACGGCGCCCGGGACGAGAAGGCCGGCGCGGCCGGGTCCCTCTGGGACCTCCTCCGCGACCGGCGGCTCAACCACCGGCCCGAGGTGATCGAGGGCGTGCTCGCCGAGGAGTGCGCCCGGCTCCTCACCGCGTTCTTCCGCGACCGCTGATTCGCCTGCCGCCGGATCCCGAATACCGATTTCGGAGCACGCGCCACCTTGCTGTAAGGTCTCCCTCGGTAGCGTGTCCGAGCGGCCGAAGGAGCTCGCCTCGAAAGCGAGTGTGGCGCAAGTCACCGAGGGTTCAAATCCCTCCGCTACCGCTTGAGAAGGGCCCCGTCGTCAGACGGGGCCCTTCGTGCGATCTGCCCCTTCGTGTGCCGGATCCTTCGTGCGATCATGTGCGCTGTTCGGGACACCAGTGACTGGGGAGGCCGCGATGGCGGTGAACGCGAAGAAGGTCGCCGTCTACGTGCTCGTGGTCTTCGTGATGTACGTGATCATCACGGACCCGAAGGGGGCCGCCGGCTACGTCCAGATAGGCTTCGAGGGCATATCGGACGCGGCTCGGGCCCTCGGCGACTTCGCCACATGGGTCGCCAACGGAGGAAAGTGATGATCCGCCACCTGGTCCTCTTCAAGCTCCACGAAGGCGTCGAGCGCGACGACCCGCGCGTCCTGAAGGGCGTCGAGGCCTTCCGCGCGCTCGACGGCGCGATCCCCGAGATCCGCTTCTGGGAACTCGGCTGGAACGTCAGCGACCGCCCCATCGCCCACGACTTCGCCATCAACTCCGCCTTCGACGACGCGGAGGCGCTGCGGCGGTACGTGGAGCACCCCGCCCACCAGGCCGGTGTCGCGCTGTGGCGGGAGTTCTCCACCTGGGTGATCGCGGACTACGAGTTCTGAGCCCGGCCTCGGTCCGGCCCCCTCTTCGTTTCCGGCCCCCTGTCAGTGCGACAGGGGGCTTCTGTGTGACGTGAGTTCATTTATGCGCCATTCATCCCTCAACACGTAGTTATGGGGTGCTTGCACACAGTGCACATGTCTTGTGATGCTATGACCGCTTTTGATGGAAGAGTTGACGGATGAGTTGACGATGACGAGGTGGAGTTGACCGTGCTGGCCAGTACCGCACCTCAGGCACCCACCTCGGAGATTTCGGAAACCTCGGAAACCACCCCGGCCGCTCCCCAGCGGAGCCGTGGCGCCGACACCCGCGCCCTGACCCAGGTCCTCTTCGCGCAGCTCAAGGAGCTCCAGCCGGGCACGCCCGAGCACGACCGCGTGCGCGGGGCGCTCATCGAGGCGAACCTCCCGCTCGTGCGCTACGCGGCCGCCCGCTTCCGCTCCCGCAACGAACCGATGGAGGACGTCGTCCAGGTCGGCACCATCGGGCTCATCAACGCCATCGACCGCTTCGACCCCGACCGGGGCGTGCAGTTCCCGACCTTCGCGATGCCGACGGTCGTCGGCGAGATCAAGCGCTACTTCCGCGACAACGTCCGCACGGTCCACGTGCCGCGCCGGCTGCACGAGCTGTGGGTGCAGGTCAACAGCGCGACCGAGGACCTGACCACCTCCTTCGGGCGCACGCCGACGACCGCGGAGATCGCCGAGCGGCTGCGCATCTCCGAGGACGAGGTGCTCTCCTGCATCGAGGCCGGGCGGTCGTACCACGCGACCTCGCTGGAGGCCGCGCAGGAGGGCGACGGGCTGCCGGGGCTGCTGGACCGGCTCGGCTACGAGGACCCCGCGCTGGACGGCGTGGAACACCGGGACCTCGTACGGCACCTGCTCGTCCAACTGCCCGAGCGGGAGCAGCGGATTCTGCTGCTGCGGTACTACAGCAATCTCACGCAGTCTCAGATCAGCGCGGAACTCGGCGTCTCACAGATGCACGTCTCGCGGCTACTGGCGCGTAGCTTCCAGAGATTGCGGTCTGCGAACCGGATCGACGCGTAACCGCAAACGCGAGCGAGAGGTCACCGGGGCGAGGGAATCGCTCATCAGGGCCGTTACCGGCGGTTCGGGGCCGATGAAGCGTCAGACCCCTTGTTTGCAGGGCTTATTCGCGTCTCAGATGTCGACATGTCACTACAGCGTGTTGCCGACATGTGACATTCTGCGGGAAGCGCGTTTGCCGGGGCTTCGGCTCCGGTATTCAGGTGAAGGCTGCGTTCCTCAGACGGGGGCGTTCGCCGCGACCGTCCCGCGACCCAAAGGGGGTGGCATGTCCGCAGAACAGGGCAGCTCGAAGGTGCTCACGCTCGCGGAGAGCGAGACAGCTCCCCATGCTCTCGACTCACTCGGCCCCATCGATGACGTGTCGGCCCTGGCGGCCGAGCCCGTCCCGGCTCTTCCGGCCGCGGGCGCCATCGACACCCGCACCCTGTCCCGCTCCCTGTTCCTGCGGCTGGCCGCGCTCGACGAGGACAGCCCCGAGCGTGCGTACGTCCGTGACACGCTCATCGAGCTCAACCTGCCGCTCGTGCGGTACGCGGCCGCGCGGTTCCGGTCGCGGAACGAGCCGATGGAGGACATCGTCCAGGTCGGCACGATCGGGCTGATCAAGGCGATCGACCGGTTCGACTGCGAACGGGGCGTCGAGTTCCCCACGTTCGCGATGCCAACCGTCGTCGGTGAGATCAAGCGGTTCTTCCGCGACACGTCGTGGTCGGTGCGGGTGCCGCGCCGGCTCCAGGAGCTGCGGCTCGCGCTGACCAAGGCCAGCGACGAGCTCTCGCAGAAGCTGGACCGGTCGCCGACGGTGACCGAACTGGCCGCCGTGCTCGGGGTGTCCGAGGAGGACGTCGTCGACGGCCTGGCGGTGGGGAACGCGTACACGGCGTCCTCGCTGGACTCGCCGGCCCCGGAGGACGACGGCGGCGAGGGGTCGCTGGCGGACCGGCTGGGGTACGAGGACACGGCGCTGGAGGGTGTCGAGTACCGGGAGTCCCTGAAGCCGCTGCTGGCGAAGCTGCCGCCGCGCGAACGGCGGATCATCATGCTGCGCTTCTTCGCGAACATGACGCAGTCGCAGATCGGCGAGGAGGTCGGCATCTCCCAGATGCACGTCTCGCGGCTGCTGACGCGGACGTTGGCGCAGCTGCGGGAAGGTCTGATCTCGGACTGACGGGGCGGGTGCCTGCGGCGGCCTGTGCGGCTGTGTGGGGGTGCGCGTCTTCGCCTTCTCGCCGGGGGTGGGTCGGGGCCGCGCCGGGGGGTGTCCGTCCTCGGAACGGCGCGATTGACCCTTTTACCGACTGACTGGCGTTGACGCGCCAACCGCTGCGGGCGCCTCGCCGAGCAGTTCGTCGGCCATCCGCCCCGGGTCGGCGGGGTCGGCGGCGGCGAGCGCCTCGCCCACCAGCCGCATGCCCTCGTCCAAGTG
>NZ_JBEYZD010000115.1:0-15954 GCF_040645895.1 Streptomyces olindensis
AGGTCGTCGCCGCGCTGACGGCGGCCGACCGGTACGACGACGTGGTGTCCTTCGCCCAGTGGGAGGCCGGGGTCGCGCCCCGGGCGGCAAGCCGGCCACCGCGACCGGCAAAGCGCTGTCGGTAGTGGCTCTGCGCAAGACGTACGGGGACGTCGTCGCTGTCGACGAGGCGTCCATGGAGATTGCGGCCGGGGAGTTCGTGACTTTCCTCGGTGCCTCCGGGTCGGGCAAGACCACGACCCTGATGATGATCGCCGGCTTCTGTGAACCGGACTCGGGCACCATCACCGTCGGCGGTCGTGACGTCACGCGGCTCGCGCCGCAGAAGCGGAACCTCGGTTTCGTCTTCCAGCAGTATCTGCTGTTCCCCCACATGACGGTCAGTGAGAACGTCGCCTTCCCCCTCACGCTGCGCGGAGTGCCGAAGGACGAGATCCGCAGGCGGGTGGGGGAGACCCTGGAGATCGCGGGCCTGTCCGGCTTCGGCGGCCGCAAGCCGCGCGAGCTGTCCGGCGGTCAGCAGCAGCGGGTCGCCCTGTGCCGGGCCCTGGTCTACCGCCCGCCGGTGATCCTCATGGACGAGCCGCTCGGCGCCCTGGACAAGAAGCTGCGCGACCAGCTCCAGGTCGAGATCAAGACCATCCAGCAGGAACTCGGCCTGACTGTCATCTATGTGACGCATGATCAGGAAGAGGCTCTGGTCATGTCGGACCGCATCGCGGTGATGCGCAACGGCCTGATCGAGCAGTTCGACACCCCCCGGGAACTCTTCGAGCGTCCGAAGACCCCGTTCGTCGCGGACTTCCTCGGCGCGGCCAACTTCCTGCCCGGCCGGGTGGTGCAGAGCACGGACGAGCACACCGTGGTCCGCCTCGACCAGTGCGGCGGCCTGCTGAAGGCGCGACGCCACGCCCTGGCTTCCGGCACCCCGGTCAAGGTGGCTGTCCAGCCGGGCCGGCTGCGAGCCGGCGCGCCGGTCGACGGCTTCTGTACCGGCACGGTGGAGACGGCCACCTACGTGGGCACCCTGGTCCGCGCCGGCGTGCGGGTCGACGGCGGGGACGCGCCGCTGCTGCGGCTGGAGGTACCCGCCGGGCGGGGCCCCGTCGCCGGCGAGCGGGTCGGGATCACCGCCCACCCCGACGACGTCAACCTCTTCCCCGTCGAACAGGGAGGGTGAGCCATGGCCGCCACCCTGACCGTGAAGGCCCCCGCACGGCCGCGCAAGCTGCTGGCCTCCCGCAGGACCAGAGTCGGCATCCTCTACGCGCTGCCCGTCGTCGTCTACTTGCTGGTGCTGTTCGTCTACCCGATCCTCAGCACGCTCTTCCTCAGCCTGAAGAACACCGACGGCTCGCTCACCCTGCACTGGTACGCCGATGCGCTCACGGGCGTCAACCTGTCCGTGCTGTTCACCACCCTGCGGATCTCCGCGGAGACGGCGCTGTTCGCCCTCGTCTTCGGGTTCGTCCTGGCCAACGCGATCTCCCGGCTCAAGCCCCTGTGGGCCGGGCTGGCCATGCTGATCGTGGTCGTGCCGCACTTCATCAGCGCCCTGGTGCGCACCTACGGCTGGATCATCATGCTCGGCGACAAGGGCCTGGTGAACGAGACTCTGGCCCACCTGTGGGTCCCCGGGGCGCCGTACCAGTTGCTCTACAACGAGATCGGCGTGGTCATCGGCACCACCTCCGTGATGCTGCCCTACACCGTGCTGCTGCTGTACGGGGTGATGCGCGGTGTGGACCGGCGGCTGCTGGCCGCGGCGGCCAGCATGGGCGCGGGACGCGTGACGATCTTCCGCCGGGTCTACCTGCCGCTGGTCGCCCCCGGACTGGCCAGTGCCGGACTGCTCAGTTTCATCCTGTCGCTGGGCTACTACATCACCCCCGCCCTGATGGGCGGACCCGACCAGACCATGATCGCCTCCCTGATCAACCAGCAGGTGACGAAGGAGAACCAGTGGAACGGGGCGGCCGCTGAGGGCGTCATCCTGCTGCTGCTCACCTTCGCCGGACTGCTGCTGGTCAAGCTCATCAGCTCCCTCGGCGCCAGCCGTAAGAAGAGGAGCGCGTCATGATGCAGCTGCGCAGTACCCTCGCCGGGCGGATCGCCCTGACCGCCGCGGCCACCGTGATCCTGCTGTTCCTGGCCCTGCCGATCGTCGTCATCGTCGTCACCTCCTTCAGCGACAACGCCTTCGCCGCGTTCCCGCCCGACGCGTGGACGCTGCACTGGTACCAGGCGCTGTTCGCCGACGGCAGCGAGTGGCCGGCCGCGCTGTCCCTGAGCGCACTCGTCGCCTGCCTCAGCACCGTCTTCTCGCTGGTCATCGGAGTCACCGCGGCGACCGCGCTGACCCGCAGCGAACTGCCGCTGCGCTCCGCGGTCTACGCCCTGGTGCTGGGACCGCTGCTCATCCCGAACATCGTCACCGCCCTGGGCCTGTTCCTCCTGTTCGAGCCGGCTTCGATGCTGGGCAGTCCGCTCGCCATCGCCCTCGGGCACACCGTGCTGGCCTCGCCGATCGCGGTGCTGATCCTGGTGGCCACGCTGCGCGGGATCGACGAACGGCTGGAGGACGCCGCGGCAAGCATGGGCGCCGGACGCATGACGATCGCCCGGCGGATCACCTTCCCCCTGGCCGCCCCGGGAATGATCGCGGCGGCGATCTTCTCCTTCATCACCAGCTTCGACGAGTTCTACATCTCCCAGTTCCTGTCCTCGGTCGACACCGTCACCCTGCCGGTGCAGATCTACAACTCCCTGACCTTCGACATCGACCCCAGCGTGACCGCCGTCAGCGCGATCCTCATCGCCTTCGCGATCCTCGCCCTCGCCCTGGTCGCCTTGGTGCGCTGGCTCGGCTCCGGACGGCAGGACTCCCTGCTGTCGGTCGAGAACACGGCAGGGATCGCCGCCCCTGGAGGTGAGGCCGTATGACCACCGCAACCGCTCAGCGGCACCTGCTGCTGAACATGACCGCCAACGGATCGCTCACGAAGCCCGGCAAGGACCTCTTCGTCGTGCGCCAAGGCGAGGGCCCCTACGTCGACGACGCGGCAGGCAACCGCTACATCGATGGCCTGTCCGGGCTGTACTGCTGCCAGATCGGCTACTCCTACGCCGACGAGATCGCCGAAGCGGCCCAGAAGCAGCTGCGCGAACTGTGCTACAGCCCCCTGTGGTCGGAGTCCGCGCACCCCACCGGTCTGGCCCTCGCCGAGCGTCTCGCCGCCCTGGCCCCCGACGGCATCGAGCACGTCTTCTTCAGCGGCGGCGGCGCCGAGGCCGTAGAGACCGCCTGGAAGATCGCCCGCAAGTTCCACACTCTGCGCGGCGAGGCGGGCCGGACCAAGGCGATCGCCCGGCGCGGCGCCTACCACGGACTGACCCTCGGGGCGCTGTCTTTCACGGACGATCCCGGCCTCACGGAGCCGTACGGGCCGCCCGCCGTGGAGACCCACTTCGTCGCGAACACCAACCGCACGGGGTTGGAAGAGCCGCTGGAGGAGGCGGCCTTCACGCAGTACCTGCTCGCTGACGTGGAGGCCACGGTCCTCGCGGCCGGGCCGGAGACCGTCGCGATGCTCATCGCTGAGCCGGTGCAGAACCGGGGCGGTTGCATCACCCCGCCGGAGGGCTACTGGCAGGGGCTGCGGGCGCTGGCCGACCGGTACGGCTTCCTGCTGGTCGCCGACGAGGTCATCACCGCCTTCGGCCGGCTCGGCGAGTGGTTCGGCGGCGAGCTGTACGGGGCCCGCCCGGACATCGTCACCGTCGCCAAGGGCATCACGGCCGGTTACGCCCCGATGGGCGCGACCCTGGTCGCGGACCGCGTCGCCGAGGTGATCAACCGGCCCGGCGAGGTCCTCAACCACGGCTACACCTTCAGCGGCCACCCGCTGAGCGCGGCCATCGCCCTGCGCAGCCTGGAGATCATGCAGCGGGACCGAATCCTGGAGAACGTCCGCCGCCACCAGGACCACCTGGCCCAGCGCATGTGCTCCCTCGGGGAACTGCCGATCGTGGGTGACGTCCGCGGCGCGGGCTACTTCTATGCCGTCGAGCTTGTCGGTGACCTCGACGGCGGCGGCTTCAGCGACACCGCGCGCGCCGCGCTCGTCGCCGACCTGATCCCGCGCCGGCTGCGCGAGGCCGGGCTGCTCGCCCGCGTCTACAACCGCGCCGCTCCGCTGGTCCAGATCGCGCCCCCGCTGATCAGCGACCGCGCACTGCTGGACCGTATCGCCGACATCATCGCGGACACCCTCGACGAGGCGTCCGACCGCCTGTGATCCACCTTTTCGAAAGGAACGACATGTACTCCATCGGTTCCCTGACCGTCGCCCCCGGCGAGCGCGCCCAGGGTCTGATCCCGGTCGGTACCAGCACCTACGGCGTGGAGCTCGGCATCCCGCTGCTCGTCGTCAACGGCACCGAGGACGGCCCCGTCCTGTGCGTGGACGCGGGCGTGCACGGCGACGAGTACGACGGCCAGGAGGCCATCCGCCGCGTCCTCGCAGCGATCGACCCGGCAGGCCTGCGCGGCACCCTGGTCGGCATTCCCTGCATGAACACCCCCGCCTTCGAGGCAGCGGCCCGCACCAGCGGCCTGGACCACCTGAACCTCAACCGGATCTTCCCGGGTGACGCGGACGGCTCGTACTCGCTGCGCCTGGCCGCCACCTTCGTCGAGCAGGTCGTGCCCGCCATCGACGCCCTCGTCGACCTGCACACCGGCGGCACCTTCGGCGAGATCGCCCCGCTGGTCATCCTCCAGGGCGGCTACGAGGAACTGGCGACCGACCTCGCCCTCGCGGCCGGGCACGAGCTGGTCTGGAAGGGCGGCAAGTGGGGCGGCACGGTCCGCCACCCCACCCTCGCCGCCGGAAAGCCCGCCGTCACCATCGAGGCGGGCGGCGGCACCTACCGCGAGCAGAACGTCGCGCTGCACATCCACTCGATCCGCAACATCATGCGGCAGCTGGGGATGATCGACGGCGAGGCGGAGCTGCGTGACAGCTACACGACCGTCTCCGGCACGTTCGCCCGGTCCGCCGCGGGCGGCTTCTTCCTCGGCCACGCCGAGCCGGGGGAGACCTGCAAGGAAGGCGACCTGATCGCCCAGATCGTCGACCACTACGGCAACACGCTGGAGGAGGTCCGCGCCCCGCAGGACGGCATCGTGCTCTGGGTGCGCCGGATCCGCACCGTCCGCCCCGGCGACGAAGTGGTCATCTTTGGCGAGGTGCAGGGAGAGATCCAGCCATGAGCGGCGACACCCAGTTGCTTCTCGTCGACGGCAAGCAGGTTCCTGCCGCTGACGGCCGCACCTTCACCGTCCTGGACCCGTCCGACGGCACGGCCATCGCCCAGGTGGCGCTGGCCGGCGCGGCAGACGTGGACCAGGCGGTGGCCGCGGCCAGGTCGGCGTTCACGTCGCCCGGGTGGGCCCGGATGCGCGCCGCTGACCGGGGGCGCGTGCTGTACCGGATCGCCGAGGCCATTCGCCACCAAGGCGAACGGCTGGCCCGTCTGGAGAGCCAGGACGTCGGCAAGCCGCTGAGCCAGGCGAAGGCCGATGTCGAGGCCGCGGCCCGCTACTTCGAGTTCTACGCGGGCGCCGCGGACAAGCTCGGCGGCACCACCATCCCCCTCGGCCCGGGCCTGGTCGACTACACCGTCCGCGAGCCGATCGGTGTCTCCGGCCAGATCATTCCGTTCAACTACCCGCTGCAGAACACCGCGCGGGGCTCCGCCCCGGCCTTGGCGGCGGGCTGCACAGTGGTGCTCAAGCCGTCGCCCGAAGCGCCGCTGACCCCGCTGGAGATCGGCAGGATCGCCCTGGAGTGCGGCCTCCCGCCGGGTGTGCTGAACGTGGTCCCGGGTGACGGCGAGACAGGCGCGGCCCTCGCCGGTCACTCCGGCATCGATCAGGTCACCTTCACCGGCTCGGTGCCGACCGGCATCAAGGTCGCCCAGGCGGCCGCCGCCCATGTGGTGCCCTCCGTCACGGAGTTGGGCGGCAAGTCGCCGGTCGTCGTCTTCGCGGACGCCGACTTCGACCTGGCGCTGAACGCGGTCCTGGGCGTGTCG
Organism: Streptomyces olindensis; assembly: GCF_040645895.1. Taxonomy (NCBI): domain Bacteria; kingdom Bacillati; phylum Actinomycetota; class Actinomycetes; order Kitasatosporales; family Streptomycetaceae; genus Streptomyces; species Streptomyces olindensis. Next base: position 6,100 of record NZ_JBEYZD010000115.1, read on the forward strand.
TTCAGCAACGCCGGCCAGATGTGCTCGGCCGGGACCCGGCTGCTGCTCCAGCGAGGAGCCGAGGAGTTCCTGAACCGGCTGGTCGAGAAGATCGCCGCCCTGCGCGTCGGCCCCGGCCTGACGGACCCGGACGTCGGCCCGCTCGTCGCCGCCCGCCAGCGTGACCGGGTCCTGGGCTACCTGGATCTGGCCCGGCAGGAGGGTGCGACGGTCCGCGTCGGGGGCGGCGCGCCGTCCGCCCCGGAGCTGGGCGACGGTTACTACGTCGAGCCGACCGTCCTCACCGGCCTGACGAACGAAGCCCGTTGCGCCCGCGAGGAGATCTTCGGCCCTGTCGTCACCGTCATCGACTTCGATGATGCGGACGAGGCGCTTCAGATCGCCAACGACAGCCCGTACGGCCTCGCCTCCTACGTCTGGACCCGCGACATCGACAAGGCCATGCGCCTGGCCGGGGGCATCCGGGCCGGCCAGGTCTACGTGAACGCCACCGGCGTCGGCACCGGCGTCGAGCTCCCCTTCGGCGGCTACAAGCACAGCGGCTGGGGACGCGAGAAGGGCCTGGAAGCCCTGGACAGTTACACGCAGACCAAGAACGTCTGCATCGGATTCGGAGACCGGTCATGAGATACCGCACCTTGGGCGAACGCGGCCCGGTCGTCTCCGTCGTCGGCGTCGGCGGCAACAACTTCGGCTCCCGCCTCGACGAGGAGGGCACGAAGGCCGTCGTCCACGCCGCCCTCGACGCCGGGATCACTCTCTTCGACGCGGCCGACATGTACGGCGGGTTCGGTGAGCGGGGCGGATCTCGCGGCGACGGTGAACGCCTTCTCGGCGCCGCCCTCAAGGGCCGCCGCGACGACGTCGTCCTCGCCACCAAGTTCGGCATGGAGATGGGCCCTGAGGCCGACCGGTACGGTCCGCGCGGCGCCCGCCCCTACATCCGCCACGCCGTCGAGGCGTCGCTGCGCCGTCTGGGCACCGACCGGATCGAGCTGTACCAGTACCACGAGCCGGACGGCGTCACCCCGCTGGAGGAGACTGTCGCGGCCCTGCGCGAACTGGTTGACGAGGGCAAGATCGGCTACATCGGCTGCTCCAACCTCCCGGCCGAAGACCTGTCCGACTCCTTCGTGTCCACCCAGGCCCGCTATCACCTGCTCGACCGCAGCGTGGAGGCCGACGTGACCCCGGCCTGCCTGCGCCACGGCGTCGGCCTGCTGCCGTACTACCCGCTGGCCAACGGCCTGCTCAGCGGCAAGTACCGGCGCGGCCAGGAGCCCCCGCCCGGCAGCCGGCTGTCCTGGCGGCAGGGCTGGCTCACCGACGCGGCCCTCGACAAGGTCGAGGCGCTCACCGCCTACGGCGCAGAACGCGGCCTGACCCTCCTCCAGGTCGCCGTCGGCGCACTGGCCGCCCTGCCCGCCGTCGGCTCCGTCATCTGCGGCGCCATGACCCCGGCGCAGGTGACCGCCAACGCGGCGGCAGCCGACTGGATCCCCGCCCCGTCCGACCTGGCCGCCCTGGACGCGATCGTCACCCCAGGCGAACGCGTCGTCTGACTTGCCGACGTCCCCGATGAGTCGAGCCGATCAACCGCAGTGAGAAATTCCCAGTCATCTCCGACCGGCGTGGTCCGGACGGCTTGGACATCGACGAGTTTCGCGACGGCGCGGCGTCATGCGCTGCGGCTTCCAGGCCCGTCCGTGCGGGCGCCAGGCCGACGTCCTTGCGGCAGCGTCGACTTCCCGAGCATCCACGACCGAACCTGTCCCGAGAGAAGGTCAGCACGCATGATCGCCGCAGCCTCCCGCAGTGAGCACGACCTGCTCGGCGACCGCGAGGTTCCCGCCGAAGCGTACTGGGGCGTCCACACGCTGCGCGCCACGGAGAACTTCCCCATCACCGGTACGCCGATCTCCGCCTACCCGCACCTGATCGACGCCCTGGCCGCCGTGAAGGAGGCCGCCGCCCTCGCGAACGAGGAACTGGGCCTGCTGGAGCCGGAGAAGGCCGCAGCCATCGTCGCCGCCTGCCGGGAGATCCGCGAGGGCAAGCTGCACGACCAGTTCGTCGTCGACGTCATCCAGGGCGGGGCCGGCACCTCGACCAACATGAACGCCAACGAGGTGATCGCCAACCGTGCGCTGGAACTGCTGGGTCATGAGAAGGGGCAGTACCGATACCTGCACCCCAACGAGGACGTGAACCTCGGTCAGTCCACGAACGACGTCTATCCGACGGCCGTCAAGGTCGCGACCGTGTTCGCGGTGTGCGGCCTGCTCAAGGCGATGTCCGTCCTTCAGGACACGTTCGCGGCCAAGGCGGTCGAGTTCCGCGATGTGCTGAAGATGGGCCGTACACAGTTGCAGGACGCGGTGCCGATGACGCTGGGACAGGAGTTCTCGGCATACGCGGTGATGCTGGAGGAGGACCGCAGCCGTCTCGCCGAGGCAGTAGAGCTCATCCACGAGATCAATCTCGGCGCCACCGCGATCGGGACAGGGCTGAACGCCCCAGTCGGGTACGCCGAGTCGGCCCGCCGTCACCTCGCCGAGATCACCGGCCTGCCGCTTGTGACAGCAGCCAACCTGGTGGAGGCAACTCAGGACTGCGGGGCGTTCGTCCAGATGTCCGGCGTCCTCAAACGCATCGCCGTCAAGCTCTCCAAGAGCTGCAACGACCTGCGCCTGCTGTCCTCCGGTCCGCGCGCGGGGCTCGGCGAGATCAGCCTGCCGCCGGTACAGGCGGGTTCGTCGATCATGCCGGGCAAGGTCAACCCGGTGATCCCGGAGGTCGTCAACCAGGTGGCCTTCGAGGTGATCGGCAACGACGTCGCCATCACCATGGCCGCGGAGGCCGGGCAGCTCCAGCTCAACGCCTTCGAGCCGGTCATCCTGCACTCGCTGTCGGAGAGCATCACGCACCTGAGGAACGCGTGCGTGACGCTGGCCGAGCGGTGCGTGTCCGGCATCACCGCCAACACCGAATCACTGCGCCGGACGGTGGAGAACTCCATCGGTCTGGTCACCGCCCTGAACCCGCACATCGGGTACACGGTGGCGACCGACATCGCCAAGGAGGCGCTCGCCAGCGGCCGGGGGGTGGCGGAACTCGTCCTGGAGAAGGGCCTGTTGCCCGCCGAGACGCTCGCCGGCCTGCTGCGGCCGGAGGCCGTCGCGGGCGACCGTCGGTGGCTGGACCGGACCGGAGCTGTGCACTTTTAGACCCCGACCCCATTGTGTAAATGAAAATCATTATCATACAATCGGTGCACTTATCCGTCTCCTGTGCGTGACAAGAACGAGGATCATGAGAACTCCCCGCCACCGGCTTCTCGCCGGCCTGCTGCTCACCCCAATGCTCTCCGGCTGTTTCGCCTCCGCCGAGAGTGGAGGGGCATCGTCCTCCGACTCGTCGGGCTCCTCGGGAGGCGGGCGGCTGCGGGTGGCGCTCGCCTTCCCTCCCACGGAGAACTTCTCCCCGTATGGGCAGGACGCCTACCAACTGTCCCGGCTCGGTGTCTCTGAAAGCCTGACCCAGCTGGATGCCAACGGCACCGCAGCCCCGGCGCTCGCCCAGTCCTGGAACACCGAGAACGGCGGCCGTAGTTGGCTGTTCACGCTGCGGGACGCGAAGTTCCAGGACGGCGGCAAGGTCACCCCGGACGCCGTCGCGTCCGCCCTCTCCCATGTCGCGCAGGTCAAGCCGGAGCCGGTTGCACTGTCCGGGGTGAAGCTGACCGCCGAGGCCGTGGGCGACAACCAGGTCCGCGTCACCACCGAAGCCCCCGACCCCGTGCTGCCCCTGCGGCTGTCCAATCCGAGCCTGGCGGTGTTCTCGCCGAAGGCGTACGCGAAGAAGGACGCCGTAAACCCGGTCGGCACCGCCACGGGGCCGTTCGAGCTGAAGAAGATCATCGGAACCACGGCGGCCACCCTGGACCGCTTCGACGGCTACTGGGGCGGGCGCCCCCAGTCGCCCGGCATCGACGCGAAGTTCATCGCCGACGGCACCGCCCGCGCCAACGCACTGCGCACCGGTCAGACGGACATCGCCGAGAACCTGCCCGTCGCCCAGATCGCCTCCCTGGACAAGGAGACCGTCCATGAGAAGGCAACCGCGCGCAACACCCTCCTACACCTGAACATGGAGTCGGGCCCCTTCGCCGATCCGGGGCTGCGGGCCGCCGCCCGGGAGGCCATCGACACCTCCGTGCTCGCCAAGAACGTGTACGAGGGCTACGCGGAGCCCGGCCAGGGCATCTACGGCCCGGCGTTGAACTGGGCCGCGGCCAAGCGCGTCGAGCCGAAGGGACGGGCGAAGTCCGCGGACCCGGACGGCGCGTCCATCACGATCGCCACCCAGAACAACCGGCCCGAGCTGCCCGAGGTCGCCCAGGTGCTGCAACAGCAGCTCCAGAAGGCCGGCTTCAAGGTGAAGCTGGAGGTCCGTGACTTCACGCGGCTTGAGAGCGACGCGCTGGCAGGGAAGTTCGACGCCGTCGTCTCCTCCCGCAACGTCATGCTGGACACCGGGGACCCCGTGTCCGTCCTCGCCAGCGACTACACCTGCGAGGGCAGCAAAAACCTGTCCCAGCTGTGCGACAAGAAGGTCGACCAGGTCGTCGCCAAGGCCGCATCCGTCACCGACGCCGGCCGGCGCCAGGACGCGGTCATGGCAGCCGAAGCCGCCGTCCTCGCCACGGACGCGGTGGTCCCGCTGGTGCACCTGAAGACCGCCATGGGCATCGGCACGTCGGTCGAGGGCACGCTGATGGACCCGTACGAGCGTGCCATCGTCGGCACGGGAACCCGGCGCTGACGAAGATGTCCGACCCTGTGAAAGGCGGTGCTGCCGTCATGTCCGCCGCCCTGCGCGCGTTCGCGCGGGGCGGCGGGCTCACGCTGGTGTGGCGGGGCGTGCTCACCGCCGCCCTGGTGTGCGGCATCGGGCTGCTGCCGTGGCTGTCGCGTACGGACCCGGCGCTGACCGTTCTCAAAGCGCGGTCCGCGGAAGGCGATCCCACTCCGGAGGCGTTGCGGGCCGTGCGGAACGAACTCGGTTTGGACGACGGCCCGTTGCCGCTGCTCGGGCGGTGGCTCGGTGGCATGCTGCACGGCGACGCGGGCCGGTCGTGGGTCTCCGGTACGGAGGTGATGCCTTCCGTCCTCCAGGCCCTCGGGGTTTCGCTGCTGCTGATGGCGGCGGCGCTGACGGTTGCCGTGGGCACGGCCGCGACGGTGTGTGCTCGCACGCTGTGGCTCGGTTCCCGGCGCCGCCCGGGTGGCCGCGGGGCCAGAGGCAGCGGTGCGGCTGTGCTGGCCGCGCTGCCCGAGTTCCTCCTCGCCTCCGTGCTGGTCACCGTCATCGGTGTACAACTCGGCTGGCTCCCGGCGCTCGGCTGGTACGGACCGAAGTGGATGGTGCTGCCCGCCCTCTCCCTCGGGCTCCCCGCCGGCGCCGTCCTGGGCCGGATGCTCGACGACCTGCTGCCCGGCGCGTTCGCCGAACCGTGGGCACTGGCCGCCGCGTCACGAGGCATACCGCCCAGGTCCGTCGCCCGGCAGGCCATGCGGCGCTGCGTGCCCGGACTGCTGCCCAACCTCGGCCTGTTCGTGGTCGGCCTGACCGGTGGCGCCGTCGCCGTCGAGCAGCTTTTCGACATCCCCGGCCTTGGCCGGCTCACCCTGAGTGCCGCCCTGGCTCAGGACCTTCCCGTCCTGCAGACCGGCACGCTCGTGCTCGTCGTCCTCGCGGCGGCGGCCGGAGGGCTCGCCCGGCTCGTGGCCCGGCTGCTGCTCGGGCCAGCACTGTGCGACGGCGCGCTGCAGTCCCTGCACGTGCCCACCGCGCCCGTGCCCAGCGCGCTGCCCCTGGCGTACGGGGCGCTGCTGCTCGTCGTCATCTGCCTCGGCCTGCTGCGCGACCCGCTCACCGTGAACCCCGTCGCCCGACTCCAACCACCCTCCCTTGCACAGCCGTTCGGCGCCGATGCGCTGGGCCGTGACATCCTCGCCCGGGTCGGCCACGGCGCGCTCAGCACCCTGGCCGTGGCCCTCGCCGTGAGCGCGGCAGCACTGGTCGTGGGTGTGCTGCTGGGGTTGCTGCCCCGGCTGTCCGGGCCGCTGGTCGACACGGTCAACGCCGTACCGTCCGTCCTGGCCGGTCTTCTGATCACCGGCGTCGCGGGCAGCGGCCCGTGGACACCCGCGCTGGCGGTGGCCGCCGTCGCCTGGTCTCCGCTGGCCACCCACACCTCCGCCCTGCTGAAACAGGAACGCGCCACCACCCATCTGACCGCCACCCGCGCGCTGGGGGCGGGGGAGTGGTATCTACTGCGCCGTGAGCTGCTGCCGGCCGTGTTGCGCCCCGTGACCCGCCATGCCCTGCTGCGGCTGCCCGCAGTCGCCCTGGCTCTGGCCGCTCTAGGCTTCCTCGGGCTGGGTGCCCAGCCTCCGTCGCCCGAATGGGGCCTGCAGATCGCCGAGAACCACCCCTATGCCGAGCGTGCCCCCTGGGCGGTGCTGGCGCCCGCCGCCGTACTCGCCCTGCTCGGAGCGCTGGCGGTGACCGCGGCGGGAGGCGTGCGCCGGCCCCGGCCACGGCCCCGAACCGGAACCGACGGCTCACTCCCTGCGGCCCGTGGCGGGCATCCTTCCGAGCAGGAGCCTCCTATGCAGAATCCGCAGTGTGATGGCCCCTCGGTGTCCCGCAGCCCGGTATTCGCCGCGCCGGGGGATTCCTCGTAACCGGATCCGTCTCCGGCACCCTGGCGCGGTCCCGGACACCCTGGACGCGGTGGCGGGGACGTGGGTGGGTGGCTCGCGGTCGCGGGTGCAGTAGAGCTTGTTGGTGAGCAGGGCCGCCCATCGGTCCTTGCCAGGCGAGACTCAGACGCCCGTGCCGGTGAAGCCGTAGCGGACCCAGATGTCGTCGGTTTCGGGCGCGATGCCGGTTGCTTGACCGCACTGGGGCCAGCAGGTAGCGCAGGAACGTGGCGAGATCGTCGAGGATGGAGAAGGCGCCCGCGATGCCGCACACCCCGCCGAGTAAGCGGGCCGAGAAGTCGTGCGCGGTCCCCCGGAGACGTGTCCCTGTTCCGTCGTCGAGTTCGGTGGGTTAACAGCGCACGGCTGTGTCGGTGGGCAATGGCCCGAAGCTGGTCTCTGTCATGCAGAGGGGCTGCCACACAGTGTTGGCTGCGAGTGCGTCGAGGCTCTGGCCGGAGCGGTATTCAGCCAGGTAGCCGAGGATGAGGGCGGCGCGGTGGGTGTACTCGACCGCCTCGCCGGGCGGCCGATGCAGGGCCTCGTGGAGGACGCCGTCGCGGACGTCCTGGGGATCGGTGTCGTACAGGTTCTTCAGGTTGGCCCGGAGCGGGACACCGGCGGTGTGAGTGAGCAGATGACGAGCGGTCACCTGCGCCAGAGGGTGCTCGCTCACCTCGGACCAGAAATCGCCGAGCAACGTGTCGAGTTGCACTTGCCGTCCTCGACGAGGCAGCCGATGGTCGACCATATGGCCAGGATCTTGGTGAGGCCGGCGACGTCGAAGACGGTGTCGTGCCGTATGGGCTCGCGGGGTCGCTCGGGTTCCAGGACGCCCACGGTCCCGCTGACAGTGGTCCCGAGGCTGTCGCCAATGGCCCGGACGGCGCCGGGGTACACCTCGTCGCGGACGCCATCGTGGAGGAGTTGGCCTTTCTCAGCGGTGAGACGTCCTGCGTAGAGCAGCCGGAGGTGTCCGGTCGGCCGGCGGGGCGGCGAGCAGGTCGTCGGTGCCCCCAGGGAATCCTCGCGATCTTCCTGCGATCGGCGGTGGGGACGAGCTGGAGCAACTGGTCAGCCATGGCGCCGGTCGGGACGACGATGGCGTCGGCGAGGCGCGCGGCTTCCTGCAGGACTCGGAGCTGATCGCAGTGGGTCTCGGCGAACAGCACGTCGGTGCCGTGCCCCTTGCGGCGAGCGCCCACCCGCCCCGCAGTTGGGCCCGGATGGTCAGCGCGTCGACCCAGGCGGCGTTGATCAGCTCCAGGGACACCTTGCTCGTGGGGGGGTGACGTCGAGCATCGCTGTGCCGCCGGAGCGTCGGCCGAGGCGCAATACCTCGAAACGTGGTGTTAGGTTGGTCGTGTTCGACATACCTCGGTTCGAGGCTTCTGTTGGTCGGCGGACAGTCAGGACGCGTGACAGAGCCCCTTGAGCCTGTTGGCGGCGGAGCGCGACCGGGGTCAGCACAACCGGGAGGTCATGGCATGGCGGTCAGCAGAAGGCAGACGTTCAAACTGGCGGCGTCGGCCGCGGCGCTGGGTTCAGGGGTCGCCTGTACGAATCAGACCGGGGCCGGGCCGCAGGGTGATGTCGGTGATGTCATCGAGACCGAGATCGGCCCCTTGAATTTCGATCTTGGAATGCCCACGCAGGACACGGTGCGAAAGCTCTACGACTCGATGGATTTCCAACGGGCGGTGCAGTGCTATCTGTGGGCCATCCCCATCGTCGGCATGGAAAGCGCACGGCAGACACTCATCGACAACGCCGGCGCCCGCAGCGGCGACCTCGTGTTGGTCACCGGATACCGCGATGTCAGCGTGATGATGGGCTCGAACGTCACGACCCCTTACGTCTTCGCCCACTTCGACCTCACCGACCGGCCCCTTGTGTTCGAGTACCCGAAGGGCGCCACGGCCGGCTCGCTGATCGACTGGTGGGACCGTCCGCTCACCGATGTCGGGGCGCCCGCACCCGACAAGGGAGAGGGTGCCGTCTTCGTCCTCGTGGGACCGAGGCAGAAGGTGCCGGACGATCTTCCCGCCGGCGCTCAGGTGCTGCGGTCCCGTACCCAACGGGCACTGCTGTTCACCCGTGGCCTGGACCCCGACCCGGAGAAGGTCCGTGCGGTCTTCGAGACGGCGAAGATCTACCCCGTCGGCCAGACCCCGGACGGGGGGCGCACCCGCCTGCTCCGGTTCAAGTCCGAGGGCCAGCTCACCAGCATGGAGCACCCGCACGGCTTCGCCTACTGGCAGCGGCTCGCGAACGCGCTGAAGGGAGAATCCGTCGAGGACCGGGACCGGTTCTTCGCAGTGATGCTGCAGCCGCTCGGCCTCGAGTTCGGAAAATCCTTCGAGCCTGACGCCCGGCAGCGGAAGATCCTGGAGAAGGCCGCCGTCGTCGGTGAGGCGACGGCCAAAGCCGGCGCGTTCCGCAAGCGCGTCCCGGACATGCGCTACCGCGACGACTCGCACTGGGAGTACCTCATCCCGCAGTCGTACTCGAACGAGCAGGACGTGCCCGGGGGCACGATGTTCGAGGAGCGGACGGCGTTCTTCTACGAGATCACGGGGACGTCGGCGGCCGTACTGAGCAAGAAGCCCGGCTCCGGGTCCGCCTATCTCGCCGCGTACTACGACAAGACGGGGGCGGCATTCGACGGAGGGAAGACTTATCGCCTTCACGTTCCGTCCGGCGTGCCGGCCAAGCTGTTCTGGTCGGTCACCCTGTACGAGACCGACACGCGCGGCCTGATCCAGAACAAGCAGCAGATCGTGGACCGGACGTCGCGTCAGGATCTGAAGAAGAACGCCGACGGCTCCATCGACATCGTGATGGGCCCGAAGGCTCCCAAGGGTCTGGAGCAGAACTGGATTCCGACCCGGCCCGGGAAGTCCTGGTTCACCTACTTCCGGCTCTTCGGCCCGCTGGAGCCGTACTTCGAGCGCTCCTGGTCCCTGCCCGACATCGAGCCGCAGAAGTCCTGATCCTCAAGGGCTGCGGTCGGCCGGGCGACCTGCCCGCCGCGGACGCCGGCCCCTCACCCGAAGCGAGCGCCTCCGACGGCAGCGCCACCGGC
>NZ_JBEYZD010000116.1:0-15708 GCF_040645895.1 Streptomyces olindensis
CACGGGCACGCCCATGTGCACCGCCTCCGACGGAATGCCGATCGCGAGGGTGTCCGCGATCCCCGCGCCCCATTTGTTCAGCGTGGTGCACGCCACCACCGCCCACGCCGCCACGGACCGCCCCGCCGCCCCGCTCTTCGGCGCGCTGAACGAACAGTCCGCCGTCCGTACCCTCACCGTCGGCGACACGCGGCTCACGTACGTCGTCGACGGCGCGATGGAGCTGGACCCGGCCGGGTTCCTGCCCGCCGTGCCCGCCGCCTACTGGCGCGAGCACCCCGAGGCGCTGAACGGCTCCGGCCGGATCGCCGCCTCGGCGGGCGGGGTGCTCGTCGAGCGGGGCGGGCGACGGCTGCTGATCGACGCGGGGCTCGGCGGCAACGTGCTGTCCCCGGCGCTCGGCAGCTCCCGCGCGGGCGCGCTGCTGCGCACGCTCGGCCGCCTGCGGGTGCCGCCGGAGTCCGTCGACACGGTGGCCTTCACCCACCTGCACACCGACCACACCGGGCTGGGCTTCCGCACGGACGGCGGCGGGGCGCCCCGCAAGGCGTTCCCGCGCGCCGACTACCTGGTGGCCGCCGCCGAGTGGGAGCCGTTCTGGCGCCGCGAGATCGAGGTCGGTGCCCCCTCGTGGGACGGATTCATGGTCCCGATGTCGAAGGTGCTGCACAGGTTCGGGGACGGCGCCGAGGTGTGGCCCGGCGTCACCGCCCTGGTGACCCCGGGACACAGCCCCGGCCACACCACGTACGTCATCTCGGCCTCCGGGGGACGGCACGTGCTGGTCTTCGGCGACGCGTTCCACACCCCCGCCCAGCTGACCCACCCCGAGTGGCCCTCCGGGCCCGACACGGACACCGACGGGGTCCGCAGGGCCCGTGAAACCCTCCTGGCCCGCCTGCTCAGGCCCCGCACCCACGCCTTCGCCTTCCACTTCGGTGACCAGGCCTTCGGCCGCGTCGTCCGCGACGGCACGGGCGCCGCCCGGTGGCGCCCGGCCCCCGCCCGGAAGCTCCTGCCGCCGCCGATCAGGATGCCGTAATTCCGAAAGTGAATTCCTGGTCCGGGGTATTCCATTTCCCTTCCGCCCCTGCCGAACCATGCGTTCTCGAATAGGAATGCGAACAAGCTGAAATTCCGCCAAGCGATGCGATCGGCGTTTTCCGGACTTTGTGTTCCGGGAGACCACGGAACCGTTTTTCCATATCTACGATCGCAAGCTATGACCGACTCTTCCCGGGAGAACTCCGCCACCCGTGCGCGCTGGCAGACGTGTCTCCGGCTCGCCCGCGAACTCCTCCTCGTCGGGCCGGACGGCCAGGACCTCAAACTCCACTACCTGCACACCCTGATCGACACGGGCCGCCTCGGCCCCACCCGCCACCCGCGCAAGAAGATCCTCGTCATCGGCGCCGGAATCACCGGCCTGGTCGCCGGCCGATTACTCAAGGACGCCGGCCACGACGTCACCATTCTGGAAGCGAACGCCAGCCGGGTCGGCGGCCGCATCAAAACCTTCCGCGCCACCAAACACCACCAGCCCTTCGACGACCCGGCCCAGTACGCCGAGGCCGGCGCCATGCGGCTGCCCGACTTCCACCCGCTCGTCCTCGCCCTGGTCGACAAACTCGGGCTGGGCCGCCGCCAGTTCTACAACGTCGACGTGGACCCGGGCACCGGCAGCGGCCCCGACGTCCCCGTGCCCCCGGTGACGTACACGTCCTTCACCGGCCGGACGTGGACCTACGGCGACGACAGCCCCGACTTCCGCGAGCCCGACAAGCGCGGCAACTCCTGGATCCGCGCCAACCGCACCCAGGTGCGGCGCGCCGACTACGCCGCCGGTCCCGAGCGGATCAACGAGGGCTTCCACCTCACCGACGACGAAGTCCGCGCCCCCGTCGTGAAGATGGTCGACGACGCGCTGGAGAGCGTGCGTGACTACTACTCCGACGTCGTCGACGGCAAGCGCGTCAACAAGCCCCTCGACGAGTGGGTCGAGGGCTGGGCCCGGGTCATCCGCGACTTCGACGGCTACTCCATGGGCGGCTTCCTGCGCGACCACGCCGGGCTCAGCGACGAGGCGATCGAGGCCGTCGGAACCCTGGAGAACATGTCCTCGCGGCTGCACCTGTCGTTCTTCCACAGCTTCCTCAGCCGCAGCGACATCAACCCGGGCGTCCGCTACTGGGAGATACCCGGCGGCAGCTGGCGCCTGCCGCACGCCCTGTACGAGGGCCTGCGCGACGAGGTGCGGCTCGGGCACCGCATGATCCGGCTGGAGTTCCACGACCCCAGCCGCGACACCGACCCCGAGGGCACCGGCGCCGTCGGACCCGACGGCCGGGGCGTGGCCGTGCAGACCGTCGCCGAGGACGATCCACAGGCCCCGCCGCGCCTGTGGACCGCGGACCTGGCGATCGTCACGATCCCCTTCTCCGCCCTGCGCTTCGTGGAGATCGTCCCCTCGATGTCGTACAAGAAGCGCCGCGCGATCATCGAGACCCACTACGACCAGGCCACGAAGGTGCTGCTGGAGTTCAGCCACCGGTGGTGGGAGTTCACCGAGGACGACTGGCGGGAGGAACTCGACCGCATCGCGCCGGGGTTGTACGAGTACTACCGGCTGGGCGGTGAGCCGGGCACCGGTGAGGTCCTTTCGATCGCCGAGGCGGGGGCTCCCCCGGCGGTCAGCGGCCTGCTCGGCGCCGCCGTCAAGGACAGCAGCGTCACCGAGGAGATGCGGGAGCTGAACAGCGGCCTGCCGCTGCGCGGTCCGGCCGTGCGGCCCGCCACCCACTGCTTCGGCGGCGGCTCCGCGGCCGACAACCCCAACCGGTTCATGTACTACCCCTCGCACCGGGTCGAGGGCAGCACCGGCGGTGTCGTCCTCGCCTCGTACTGCTGGTCCGACGACGCCGCCCGCTGGGACTCCATGCGCGGCCCGGAGCGCTACGTCTACGCCCTGCGCAACCTCCAGGCCCTGCACGGCCGCCGGATCGAGGTGTTCTTCACCGGCCGCGGCGCCACCAAGAGCTGGGCCCGCGACCCCTACGCCTTCGGTGAGGCAGCCATCTACACCGCGCACCAGATGACCAGCTTCCACCTGGACGTCTCCCGGCCCGAGGGCCCGGTGCACTTCGCCGGCGAGCACACCTCCCTCAAGCACGCCTGGATCGAGGGCGCCCTGGAGAGCGCCGTCCGCGCCGCCCTCGCCGTCCATCAGGCCCCGCCGGTCACCACCCCGGGCCCGGACGCGGGGGAGGAGTGCCGGTGACCGCGATCGAACCGGAGTGCACGGTCGCCCGCCATCTCGCCCTGCGCCTGGCCGAGCTGGGCATCACCCATCTGTTCGGCGTCCCCGGCAACCACCTCGGGCCGTTCCTGACCGCCCTAAGGGCCGAGGGCGACGTCGAGTGGGTCGGCACCCCCACCGAGGGCGGCGCGGGCCAGGCCGCCGACGCCTACGCCCGCGTCCACGGCATCGGGGCGGCGGCGGTCACCTACAGCGTCGGCGCGTTCAACCTCCTCAACGCCTGCGGCGGCGCCTACGTGGAGCAGGTCCCGCTGGTCGCGATCAACGCCTCCCCGCCGTACGAGCAGTGGCAGAACTACCGCGCCCTCGGCCTGCTCACCTCGCACATGAGCCCGCGTGCCGAGAGCAACCTGGAGGCCTACCGGCAGGTCACCGTGGACGCCCAGGTCATCTCCAACCCGGGCCTCGCCCCGGGCCAGATCGACGCGGCGCTCACCGCGTGCCTCTCCGAGCGGCGGCCCGTCTACCTGGAGGTCATGGAGGACCTGTGGGACGAGCCGTGCCCCCCGCCGGAGGCGCCGCTCGTCCGCCGCGACCGGCCGTTCAGCGCCCGCAACCAGCCGATGCTGGACCATGCCGTGCAGGCGGTCCTCGCCCTGGTCGAGGAGCGTCCCGGCCCGGACGGCAGGCCCCGCCCGATCGTGTGGGCCGGTGAGGAGATCGACCGGTTCCGGCTCGGCGGGCAGCTCACCGACCTGGTGGAGGCGACCGGCGTGCCGTTCTGCACGACCGTCGGCGCCAAGGCCGTCGTCGACGAGGACCTGCCGCAGTTCCACGGCGTCTACAACGGCAAGGCCAGCCACCCCGACGTGCACGCGGTCTTCAAGGAGTGGGCCACCTGCCGGATCGGGCTCGGCGCCTGGTCCACGTCGAAGAACCTCGGCGGGGAGCAGTGCGTCGGCGACGACTGGGTGATGGCCGCGCGCGGCGGCGTCAGCGTCGGCACCTCCTACTTCCCCGACGTGCAGCTCGAACAGCTGCTGCCCGCGCTCCAGGACGCGCTGGTGAAGGCGTACGGCTCCGGGGGCCTGGAGGCCGACTACTACGCCGAGGCCCACGCCCACCACGGTCCGCGCGGCCACCGCCCGGCGGCCCTGGAACACCACCGGGCGTCACTGCGCAGCGCCCGCTCGGCCCGCCGGCACGGCGAACACCTCACGTACGACGGCGTGTTCGACCGGATCAACCACTTCCTGAACCACGAGACCGGGGAGGACTGGACGGTCGTCTCCGACGCGGCGTTCTCCCTCATCGGCTCGATGAACCTGTCCCTGCCCGCGGGCGGGTTCCTCTCCCAGGTGAGCTGGCTGTCCATCGGCTGGTCGGTCGGCGCGGCCACCGGCGCCGCCCTCGCACCCGAGCGCGGGGAGGCCCGCCCGATGGTCTTCGTCGGCGACGGCGCCTTCCAGGAGACCTGTCAGGAGCTGTCCACGCACACCAGGCTGGGGCTGCGCTCGGTGGTGTTCGTCATGGACAACGGTCACTTCTACGGCATCGAGCAGATGCTGGTGCACCCGTCGTACTACGCCGGCCGGGATCACGAACCCGACCACTACAACGTCCTGCACCCCTGGCACTACGACCGCCTCGCGGATGTCTTCGCCGGCCGGGAGACCCCGGCGAACGGGGCGGTCATCGCGCACGCCGCGGAACTGGACGAACTCCTGGAACGCCTTTCCGACCCGACCGACCCGCTCAACGCCGGACCACTCCTGGTCCGGGTCCGCCTGCACCGGCACGACTACCCGCGGGCGATGGCCTACAAGGTCCCGAAGAAGAAGGAGCAGGGAAATGGCTGACATCAACGTCATGATCGCGTTCGACGCGGCCACGATCGTCGAACGGAATCCCAACGCGTCGAGGAACCCCGACCAGCCGACCTACGTCGACACCAGCCTGATCTACATGACGACGCGCCACGACCACATCATCGGCACCTCGGGCGCGGAGTTGAACCTCCGGGCCGAACCCGGGGACACCATCAAGTGGCGGGAGACGACGCTGTCGCTCGGCAGCGACTACAAGGCGCTGCTGTACCGGTACGTGAGCAGCGACCCCGGACACACGCTCATCAGGACGCCGGAGATCGAGTTGATCGAAACCCGTTATCCGATACCGCAGGAGGGCACCGAGGGCAAGCCGGATCTGTTCACCTACCAGACGTACCAGGACCACTACTGGCGCACGACCGTCAAGAAGGTCGGCAAGGTCGTGTACCACTTCTACTTCCAGATCCTGGACCGCCACCGCAACGTGAAGGGCTACTTCCAGTGGGACCCCTTCATCACCATCGAGGACGCCTGAGGTGTAGCGGCCCCCGTCGGCGGACGGGGGCCGCTGCCCTCACCCCTCCACAAGCCTCTCGAAGAAGAACTCGTGCTTGAGGAACGACGTCTCGTGTTCCGCTCCGGGGTACGGCGGGATGAGCTGGGCGGCCTGGAAGAGGCGCCAGCCGTCCTGGAGGGCGGCGACGCCCGTGGGGTAGGGGGGTTCGTCGCTGTCGCCGGTCGTGGGGTGGGCGGTGCCCGTGCCGTCGTAGCGGGACCAGCCGACGACGGGGGAGTCGAGGGCGGAGTTGTCCAGGTAGAGGACGAGGACCTGCTGTCGGGTGGTGGTCACGCGCTGCTCCTCGCGAGGGCGGGCCGGTTGGTGATGCGGGTGGCCCAGTAGTCGATGTCGAAGCCGGGGTCGGCGGACAGGGAGCGCCACAGCCCGACGCGGTTGTGGATCTCCAGGCGGCCGGTGGCCTGCTCGTACCAGGGGAACGTGCGCCGCAGCTCCTCGCTGACGGCGGGGGCGTGCAGGTCCGCCGTGTCCCACAACCGCACCTGCGGCACGGTCGGGTTGAAGCGGATCTTGTACATGTGGCGGGCGGTGTCGCCGTCGTTGCGCCGGCCGCCGTGCCAGATCCCGTGGTGCAGCAGCAGGACCGTGCCGGCCGGGCAGGTCAGCCGGATCTGCCCGCGCAGGTTCTGGTAGCGGCCGGTGTCGGACTCGTTGATGCGGCGCAGATGGCTGCCGGGGACGACGAGCGTGCCGCCCATCTCGGCGGTGACCGCCCGCGGGTAGTACATGAGCTGCACGTCGAACGCCTCGGTCCGCAGATCGATGAGCGCGTCGGCGTGCAGGGGCTGCGCGCTGCCCTCGTGGGGCAGACGGGTGTGCACGAAGTGGTGGTCGACGGTCGGGTCCGGCCCGACCAGGCTCTCCAACGCGCCCGCGACGGCGGGAAGTTCGACGAGCCTGCGGGCGAAGGACCCCTCGGGGAACGCCTCCGGCACGGGCGTGCCGTACGGCACGGAGGGCAGCCCGGCGGCGAACACGCCGAGCGCCTCCTCGTTCATCTCCGGCGGGACGACGTCGTCGAGGCGCAGGAAGCCGTGCGCCACGAACCGCGCCACCTGGACGGAGCTCAGCAGCTGTTTTGTGGTTGACATGAAGCAAACGTAGGGAGGGATGCCGTGTGAGTCGTGGGTTGTAATCGGCGGGTGCTGGTAGATTTTCACCATGACCTCGGATGTCGAGCTGGCCCTCGACCTGCCGCCCGACCGGGTGCACGCGGGCGTGGGCGTCCACGGCTCGGCCGGCCCGCACGAGGTCTTCCGCCTCCCGCACCTGTGGCAGCTCCACCTCTACGGCTACTCCGGCACCCTGGAGTTCGGCGGCGCACGGCACCCGATCCGCCCGGGGCACGTGAGCCTCGTACCGCCGGGCACGGAGGTGCACTTCCACTACGACGCCCCGCGCTGCGAGCACCTGTACGCGCACTTCCGGCTGCCGGGCGACGGTGAGAGGCGCCGGGTCCCGGTGATGCAGGACGCCGGTGCGGACGCGGCCGCGCTGAGCGGACTGCTGCGGCAGACGATCACGGCGGGCGCGCGGTCGCCGGCCCGGGCCTCGGCGGAACTGTGGACGGTGCTGTGGCGCACCACCGGTCTGACCGACGCCGGGGAGGACCCCACGGGGGCCCGCCACCCCGCGCTGCGGACGGCCATGGCCCACATCGAGGAGCACCTGGCCGACCCCCTGAGCGTCCCGGAGATCGCCCGTGCCGCCGGGGTGTCGCACACGCACCTGACGCGGCTGTTCCGCGAGGACACCGGGCACACGGTCGTCGGCTACGTGCGGCGCCGCCGCATGGCACGGGCCCGGCACCTGCTGATCGCCTCGACCCTGGCGATCCCGGCGGTCGCCGCGACCGTCGGCATCCCCGACCTCCAGGCGTTCAACAAGACCTGCCGCAGGGAACTGGGCGCCTCGCCGCGTGCCGTACGGAACGCCGCGGGCGCCTGAGACCGACGGTTTCGGCGAGGTCGGCGAGAACGGCTTGAAGGCACCTGACGAACAGCCGGCGCGGGGGGACAATCCCTGTCCAGGGAACTCGGAAGGAAGCGCCGGCATGATCGAGTGGATACCTCTGGCCACCGGAGCCAGGCCCGTCCCGCAGCCCGTGGCGACCCCGCTGGTCTGGGCGGGAGCCTTCGCCGGCGCACTGGGCCTGGTGGCGCTCATCAACACCGTGGCGGGACCCGACCGGCCCGAACTGGCCCTGACCGCGCTGTCCTTGCTGGCCGCCGTGCTCGGCCTGTGCGCACGCTTCACGGCGGCCCCCGGCACGGCCGTGCTCTGCTGGCTCTTCCTCAACGGCTTCGCCATCCCGCCCGCCGGCACCCTCACCTGGGCCGGGCACCGCGACACCACCTGGCTCGCCTGCCTGCTCACCGCCGCCCTCGTCGGCACCTCCCTGGCCCGCCTCGCCCACGCCCGCGCCGCCTACCGCCGCCTCGCCCCGGGCAACGGCCGCCACGACGACCCGGGCCACGGGAGTTAGGATCCCGGCCATGGCCATGACCCTGCACGACGTGGACCGGTTCGAGGCGTCCAGGCCCCGCCTGGAGGCCATCGCCTACCGCCTCCTCGGCTCCGCGAGCGAGGCCGAGGACGCCGTGCAGGAGACGTATCTGCGCTGGCAGGCCTCCGACGTCGAGCACATCCAGGTCCCCGAGGCCTGGCTGACGAAGGTGCTCACCAACCTCTGCCTCAACCAGCTCACCTCGGCCCGTGCCCGGCGCGAGACCTACGTCGGGCAGTGGCTGCCCGAGCCGCTGCTCGCCGGGGACCCGATGCTCGGCCCCGCCGACACCGCCGAACAGCGCGAATCGGTCTCGTACGCGGTCCTCGCCCTGCTGGAGCGCCTGTCCCCGAACGAGCGGGCGGTGTACGTGCTGCGGGAGGCCTTCGACTACCCGCACCGGGAGATCGCCGCGATCCTCGACATCACCGAGGCCGCCAGCCAGCAGATCCTGCACCGCGCCAAGAAGCACGTCGCCGACGGCAAGGCCCGCACCGAGGTCGACGAGGCCGCCGCCCGGCGGATCGTCGAGGAGTTCCTCGCGGCCGCCACCAGCGGCCGCACCGAGCCGCTCGTGCGGCTGCTCACCCAGGACGCCGTCTCGATCGGCGACGGCGGCGGGAAGGTCCCGGCCCGGGCCAAGGCGTTCGAGGGCGCCCTCGCGGTCGCGAAGTTCATGCGGGGCCTGTTCAAGCCGAGCCAGGCCAAGCGCGCCCTGGTCGGCGGCTCCCCCGAGGTCTACGCCACGACCGCCAACGGCGGCCCGGCCATCGTGGCGGTCGTGGACGGCCGGGTCGTCGGCATCACCTGCCTGGAGGTCACCGCCGACGGCATCGCCGCGTTCCGCAGCCAGGTCAACCCGGACAAGCTCGAACGGGCGACCGCGCACTGGGCCGCGACCGACCACGGCGAACCCCTCCTCCGCGCCGCCTTCTGATGAGGGTGTGAGCTGCTTCACACCGGATTCCTGTCAGGAAACCGCGGGCCGCCCGGTTCAAGGGGCGAATCCGCTCACGGTTGCTCACGACAGGAGCCAGGACATGCAGCACCGCATCGTCGTCCTCGGGGCCGGCTACACCGGCGCCACCGCCGCCGGGCGCCTCGCCAAGCGGCTGCACCGCGAAGACGTCGCCATCACTCTGGTCAACGCCGAGCCCGACTTCGTCGAACGCGTCCGGATGCACCAGCTCGCCGTCGGCCAGGACCTCAGGCCCCGGCCCTTCGGCGAGATGTTCGCGGGCACCGGCGTCACCCTGAAGCTCGCGAAGGTCACCGGCGTCGACGTCGACGGCAGGACCGTCACCGTCACCGACGCCCGGGGCAGCGAGGAAGTGCTGGCGTACGACACCCTCGTGTACGCCCTCGGCAGCGGCTGGGACGACCAGGGCGTCCCCGGCACCGCCGAGCACGCCCACGAGATCGCCGGCCGGCAGGGCGCGCTCCGGCTGCGCGAGCGCCTGGCCCGGCTGGAGGCCGGACAGCCCGTGGTCGTGGTCGGCGGCGGCCTCACCGGCCTGGAGGCCGCGACCGAGATCGCCGAGGCCCGACCGGACCTCGACGTCGCCCTCGCCGCCCGCGACGGCCTCGGCGACTGGCTCTCGCCCAAGGGCCGCCGGCACCTGCGGAAGGTCTTCGACCGGCTCGGCATCACCGTGCACGAGCACGCCGCGGTCACCGCGGTCGAGGCCGGCCACGTCGGCACCGCCGAGGGCGGGCGGATCCCCGCCGCCGTCACCGTGTGGACCACCGGCTTCGCCGTCCACCCGATCGCGCGGGCCACCACCCTGGAGGTGACCGACACCGGCCGGATCCTGGTCGACCGGACCATGCGCTCCCTCTCGCACCCGGACGTGTACGCCGTCGGCGACGCGGCCCTGGCGATGGGCCCCGGCGACAAGCCGCTGCGCATGTCGTGCGCCTCGGGCGTCCCGATGGCCTGGCAGGCCGCCGACGCCATCGCGGCCCGCCTGACCGGCGGGAAGCTCCCGAACGTGCCGCTGCGCTACTTCAACCAGTGCATCTCGCTGGGCCGCAGGGAAGGCCTCATCCAGTACGTCACCGCCGACGACCGGGCCGTCGGGGCGGCGCTGACCGGACGGCTCGCCGCCGTCTACAAGGAACTGATCTGCAAGGGCGCGGCCTGGGGCGTCGCCCACCCGGCCATCGGCATGCCGGCCCGGCGCCGCCGCGTGACCCAGGCGCCGGCCGCGACGGGCGCGCTGGTCGGGGAGTCGGCCTGACCCGCGCGGGCCCCCGGGTCACCGACCCGGGGGCCCGGGGCCTGCCGCGTCCCGGGATCAGGACTTGGACAGGGTGATCTGGGACTCCTGCTGGCCGGTGTCGGCCGTCACCGGGTAGTCGCGGTCGTCCGCCCGGGCCCTGCTGCGCAGTGTCGCGGTGCCGGGCTGGAAGGACGTGCCGGGCTCGATGCTGCTGAGGGTGACGGACCACGGGACGGGCGCGCCGGGCGTGCAGGCCACGGTCGCCTGGTAGGACGCGCCGGGTGTCGCCTTCTTCTGGATCTGGAAGACCTGGCCCGACAGCGCGACGCTCGCGGGCTTGTTGCACGTCACCGTGCCGCCGACGGTGATCTTCCCGTCCGGGACGTCGACCGTGCCCTCGGGGGCGGTGTTCATCTGCAGGGACAGCTCGGCCGGCGGCTCCGGCATGACCGCGTGCACCTCACCGCGCAGCGGCACCGTCGACCCGTTGCAGTACTGCTCGAAGGTGGCGTCGAGTGCGCGGACGTAGCCGTAGGGGCCGAACGAGATGTTCTGGACGGTGAACGAGCCGGTGCTGGTGTTGCACCACTTCTCGGTGCCGTTGTCGGTCCCGCTGAACACCATCTCCGGGTCCTCCGGCTGCGCGTAGGGCCACTGCTTCACGCCGGTGTACGTGGTGCCCGAGGTCAGCCGCTGCCCGTCGGGAGCGGCGATGTTGAGGCGCCAGAGCGTGCCCTCCTGCGCGTCGACCGCGACGGTGAGGGCGTTGCCGTCCGTGCTGCCCTGGACGTCGAACAGCTGGACCGAACCGGCCGAGTACGAGTACGACTGGCCGCCCGTCATGGGCTCGCCCGCCTCGCCTCCGAAGCTCAGCGTGCCCGACTGCGCGGGATGGGCCTGCGCGGTCCCGGCCAGCGGCGCGGCCGTGAGCGCGATCGTCAGGGCCGTCACCACGCCCATCGCCCGGGTCAGCACACGTCTCGGCAGGGCGCTTCTCGCCATGGTCCCCCCAAGGGAATCGTTTCCGTAGCGGCTGCGGCGCGGCTCGGCCGCGGCACAGCTCAGGGGGCCGGCGGGCCCCACTGTAGAAGCGCCCGTCTCGCATCAACCGTCACAGCACACAGCCGGCCGCACACGCGAAACGGCCTCCCCCGGGCGAGCGGGGGAGGCCGGTGGGCGCGTCAGCAGACCCGGATGCCGTCGGCCTTGTCGTTGTCGGCGTTGCCGACGTAGGAACTCCGCGAGGGGGCGGTGGAGGACCAGATCTGGGACCAGCCGCTGCTGGTCCAGTTGTAGACCCGGGTCACCGTTCCCCGGGTCTGGTTGTTGTGCCAGGACGACGCCTTGTCGTTGAAGTCGTAGTCCGCGAGGTTGTTGAAGGCACAGTCCTGCCAGGTCAGCCGGCGGCCGTCGTAGTCGTCGTGCTCGTACAGGCAGGTCCAGGTGTACGAGCAGTTGGCCGTCCCGAGCGTCCCGACGGGCTCGTCCACGGCGCGGGCCTGCTTCTCGCCGGGCAGCGGGAACGTCATGATCGTCTTGCCGCCGCGCCAGGCGACCTGGTTGACGCCGATCTGCTCGCCACCCGGTGTGAAGGCCATCTGCCGGTCGATCTGCTTCTGCAGGGCGGCGACCTCCCGCTGGTCGAGACCGGCGCGCTCCGCCTGGGCCGCGATCGTGCGGTCGAGCGTGGTCGAGGCGGAGGCGGAGGTCGGGCCGGCCAGACCGACCGCGGTCAGGGAGGCCGCGGAAACGGCGACCGCCAGCTTGGTTCTCGTACGCACAGGAATCGTGTCCCTTCCGGTCGTGGAACGCTGTGGGCGGAACAGGGTCAGCGCCGCGGCCCGCCAGGGCCTCTCGTCGCACGCCCCGCTGCTCGGGGCCGGGCGATGACACGGACCACGTTGCCCGCCGGGCGCCGCTGATCGGCAGCTCTCCCGAGGTAGCGCAATTCTGGGACAGCGAACGGCAGTTGTGCTATGGCGACAGGTGTTGACACGTGACACCGTGACCCGGCGCGCCGCTTTGAGATCCCGCGCCGCTCCCGGGCACGCTGCGAGACCAGCGGCACCGAATCGGGGGAATCGACGTGCTCCGCATCCATGTCACCGGTGAGGACCTCGGGCGCATCCGGCTCGCCAGGCAGCCGGACGCCCTGTGGGAAACCGTGCTGAGCCTGCACCAGCTGATCCGTCCGGATCCCTTCTTCGCGCCGTGGTACCGCCGTACCCGCACGGCCCTGGCCGCGGCCGGCGCGGGGCACGAGGTCCGGATGCTCGCCGCCCTGGCACCGCGCACCTCGTACTTCCCGGACTTCCTCACCCCGGCCGGCGGCGCGGGTGCCGAACCCGGCTTCTCGGCGGGCCTGGACCTGGTGCTCTCCACCGGCAAGGACCGGCTGCGCACGGACATCACCCGCCTCACCGCCGGCGGGCCCCGTCCGTCCGGGTGGTTCGACGACATCGCCGCGGGCCGCCTCCCCGCGCTGCGCCGCCTCGGCACCATGCTGCGGCGCTACCACGACATCGCCGTGACGCCGCACGCCGCCGCCTCGGCGGCCTCGGTCCAGAGCGACGTGGGACAGCGGGGGCGCGAGGTGCTGGAGCACGGCAGCGAGAGCGTGCTGTCCGGTCTGGGACCCACCACCCGGTGGAATCCGCCCGTCCTGGAGATCGACTATCCCGTCGAGCGGCACGTCCACCTGGACGGCCGCGGCCTGACGATCATCCCCAGCTTCTTCTGCCACGACCACCCCATCACGCTCGCCCTCCCCGAGCTTCCGCCGGTGCTGGTGTACCCGGTGGCCCGGAAGCCCCTGTGGATTCCGGAACCGGAGGCCGGATCCCGGCACGGGGCCGCCCTGGACGAGGTGCTCGGAGCCACCCGTGCCGCCGTGCTGCGCTGCCTCGACATCGGCCACAGCACCACCGCCCTGGCGGCCCGCCTCCACATCTCCCCGACGGCGGCCAGCCGCCACGCCACCGCACTGCGCGCGGCGGGCCTGGTCACCACGGAACGCCGGGGAGCCTCCGTACGGCACAGCCGCACCTCGCTGGGCACGGACCTGGTCCACGGGAGGGGGCACCGGCGCGTGCCCTAGTCGTGTCCTTGGGCGGGCATGGCACCCCATGGCGCCAAGTGGCACCACCTGATGCCGCTTGGCGCCATGGGGTGCCATGTGGCGCCAGGCCTCTTGTCTCGGCGTTGTCGCAGGTGGAGAGCCCGGAGATCGCCTGCCTCCCCCTGCCTCCGTCCAGGGCGCCAAAGAGGCTTGCGTGTGGCGCCATTGTGGTGCCATGATGGCGTCATGGACCTCACCCCGTATGTCGACACCCTCCGCCGCGAACTCGCGGTGGCCGCCGAGGCCGGCGGCGAGGATGCCCGCGAGCTGGCCGAGCGGCTCACCGCTCCCCTGGAGTCGGCGACCCGGCTGACGCTGCTCAACGTGCTCTCCGCCGCGATGGACGAGATCACCCGCGAACTCGCCCCGGGCTCGGTCGACGTACGGCTGCGCGGGCTCGACCCCGACTTCGTGGTGACACCGCCACCCACCTACGGCAGCGCCCCCGCGGAACGGGTCGCGCCCGCCGAACCGGTCCGGGGGCAGGCGCCCGCCGATGGCGACGAAGGCGGCACCGCCCGCGTCAACCTGCGGCTGCCGGCCCACCTCAAGGCCCGCGCCGAGGAGGCCGCGACCCGCGAGGGCCTGTCGGTCAACGCGTGGCTGGTGCGCGCCGTGTCGGCCGCGGTCGACGGCGGTGCCCGGCCGCACACGACGGACACGGCCCGCACCATCGGACAGAGCTTCACCGGCTGGGTGCGCTAGCGGCACCCCCTCTCACTCGCACCCCTCGCACTCGCACCCCCTCGCACTCGCTCCACTTCACACCACGTCCCACCAGTGGGGACGCCCCAAGGACTCAAGAGGACGGGACAGCCATGCCTTCTTTCGACACCCCGGAACCGATCTCGGTCACCGCCCATGTGCCCGCCGCCGCCATCCGGTTCACCGCGGGCGACCGCGCCGACACGGTCGTCGAGGTGCGGCCCCGCGACCCGAAGCGGGACAAGGACGTACGGACCGCCGAACAGACCGAGGTCGGCTACGCGAACGGCGTCCTGACCATCAGGACGCTGCCCAGGCGCCGCACGCTCCTCGGACCCAACGGTCTCGTCGACGTGACGGTCGAGCTGCCGGCGGGCTCGGACGTCGACGTGTCCGGCGGCTCCTGGGCCCAGGTGCTCGGCGAGGGCCGGCTCGGCGAGGTGCGCGTGAAGACCTCCAGCGGTGAGGTGCGCCTCGACACCACCGGCCCGCTCACCCTGAGCGTGACACACGGGCCGGTCACGGTGGACCGCGTCGAGGGGCCGGCCGAGATCACCAGCAGCACCGGCCACGTGCGCGTCGGCACCGTCGCCGGCCCCGCCGTCCTGAAGAACTCGCACGGCAACACGACCGTCGGCGTCGTGACCGGCGAGCTGCGGGTGAGCGGCGCCAACGGCGCCATCGACATCGCACACGCCGAGGCGTCGGTCACCGGCACCAGCACCAACGGCCCGCTGCGCGTGGCCGAAGTCGCCCGCGGCGATGTCCAGTTGGAGACCTCCAACGGTTCCATCGAGATCGGCATCCGCCAGGGCACCGCCGCCTGGCTCGACGTCAGCTCCAACCGCGGTCAGGTGCGCAACAGGCTCGCCGCGTCCGAGGCCCCGGAGCAGACCGAGGACAGCGTGAAGATCCGCGCACGGACCAACTGGGGCAACATCGACGTCCTCCGCGCCCAGGCCTGACCAGCACCGCGTCCCCCGCCCACTCCAGCCTCTTCCCACGGAGGGCCCATGCCCGCTTCTGTCATGTCCACGTCCTGCCCGGGGGGTGGTCGGCCGTCCCCGGCCGCCGTCTCCGCCACCGGGCTGCGCAAGTCCTACGGCGACAAGACCGTCCTGGACGGCATCGACCTGCACATCCCGGCCGGGTCCGTGTTCGCGCTGCTCGGTCCGAACGGGGCCGGCAAGACCACCGCCGTGAAGATCCTCTCCACCCTCGTCACCGCCGACGGCGGACAGGCCCGGGTCGCCGGCCACGACCTGACCACCCAGGCCCAGGCCGTACGCGCCGCGATCGGGGTCACCGGGCAGTTCTCCGCCGTCGACGGACTGATCACCGGCGAGGAGAACATGCTCCTCATGGCCGACCTGCACCACCTGCCCAAGCACGAAGGACGGCGGGTCGCGGCGGAGTTACTGGACCGCTTCGACCTCACCGAGGCGGCGAGGAAACCCGCCTCCACCTACTCCGGCGGCATGAAACGCCGCCTGGA
>NZ_JBEYZD010000117.1:0-15644 GCF_040645895.1 Streptomyces olindensis
GGCACGCCGAGAGCACGCTCCCCCAAGCTCTCGGCTTCGCTCGAGCAGGGGGGACCCCCATGACGCCGCAGGGCCCGCCCTCCGGGCGGACGACGGGACTTTGCGGACACCCCCTAGAGCGGCAGGGCCTCGACGGTGGTGGACTGGGCGGGGGCCTCGACGGAGTCGACCGGGACTGCCGGCAGCGGCTCCGTCGCCTCCGGCAGTGGCTCCGTCGCCTCCGGCCGCTGCTGCGGCAGCGACACCGGCCGCAGCGGGCGCGGCCCCGACACGACCGTGTAGTCCTGGCCCAGGAACGGGGGAACCATCTCGCCCGGGTCCTCGCCGAGCGCCAGCTGCACCGCCGCCCACGGGGCGTTGACCCCGCACAGCGACAGCTGGTGCAGCCCGCCGGCCGGGCGGGTGTTGACGTCCATGAGCACCGGCCGGTCGCCGTACATGCGGAACTGGATGTTGGACAGGTAGTGCAGCCCGAAGCCCTCCGCGATCCGCCGCGCCGGGTCCAGCCACTGCTCGTTGAGCGTGAAGCCCCGGCGACGGCCGTTCTTGGTGCGGCCCACCGCCAGCCGGACCCGGCTGTCCGGACCGGTCAGGCAGTCCACCGACACCTCGGGCTGCTCCAGACGCGGCATCACCAGCCAGTCCACCGGCTCCTCGGCCCGCCGCAGCGCGTCCAGGACCAGGTCGAGCTGCACGTACGGGCTCGGGAAGCCGCCCAGATTCATCAGCGAGAACGGCGAGCGGGTGATCACGCGGAAGCCCACCCCGCCCGCCCCGGACGCCGGCTTGAAGCACGCCTTGTGCCCGCCGGCCTCCAACTCCTCGACGGCGGCCACCAGTTCGTCACCCGAACGGACCCGCCACCACGGCGGCACCGGCACGCCGATCGCCTGCACCGCCTCGTAGGCGATCACCTTGTCGTGGAAGACGGCCACCGCCTCGGGCGGCGGCGCCAGCACCGCCGTGCCGGCCGCCTCGAACTCGGCGCGGTGCGCGACGATCGCCGACTGGTGCAGCCGGGGCACGAACACGTCGACGCCGCGCCGCGCGCACTGGTCCAGCGCGTACTCGACGTACCCGGCGGGGGAGAGGTTCTCTGGTTCCAGCTCCGCGGTGTCGGCGGCGGCCAGCACGGGCGAGTCCGGGTCACCGTGGGTGGCATGGATCTCGACGGCCCGGTCGCTGGGATTTCTCCGCAGCTGATCCATGAAGAACACGTTCTCCGCGTACGTGCGGTTGAGCCAGACGCGTACGCGAGAGACCATGCAGGCCGCCTTTCACGGTTCGCGGGCAGGGCTGAGCAGCCCGTGCCCGGGCAGGACGTATGGAGGGACACCAAACCGCCCCTGTGGAAGGGAAGTTCTCAGCGGTGGTGTTGGGGCAGATCATACGGCTTCGGCGGGGCCTCACGTGCAACACGCGGGTTACGGATTCCGCACCCGGCCACCGGGGGACGCCCTTGTTCCCGTCCCGCGGATGTGATCTCGTAGTGGAGTTCGTGTGCGCGGAGGGGGGCGAGAGGTGACGTCGACGGCCGGTGGTGCCGGACAACTGCTGGCCATCAGCGATCTGCACATCGGCTACCCGGAGAACCGCGCCCTGGTCGAGGAGATGCGGCCCGGTACGGACGACGACTGGCTGATCGTCGCCGGTGACGTCGCGGAGACCGTGGCCGACATCCGCTGGGCCCTGAAGACCCTCGCGGCGCGCTTCCGCAAGGTCGTCTGGGTGCCCGGCAACCACGAGCTGTGGACCCATCCGAGCGACACCGTCACCCTGCGCGGCGTCGCCCGATACGAGTACCTGGTCGAGCTGTGCCGGGAACTCGGCGTGACGACACCGGAGGACCCCTACCCCGTCTGGGAGGGCCCCGGCGGCCCCGTGGCCGTCGCCCCGCTCTTCCTGCTGTACGACTACTCGTTCCTGCCGGCCGGGTGCACGACCAAGGAGCAGGGCCTCGAGTACGCCCACGGCACCGGGATCGTGTGCAGCGACGAGTACCTGCTGCACCCCGACCCCTACCCGAGCCGGGAGGCCTGGTGCCGGGACCGGGTCGCCGCGACCGAGCGCAGGCTCGCCGCACTGCCCGGGGACCTGCCCGTGATCCCCGTCAACCACTATCCGCTGCACCGGCACCCGATGGACGTGCTGTGGCACCCCGAGTTCGCCATGTGGTGCGGCACCGGCCTGACCGCCGACTGGCACCGCAGATTCCCGGTCCACACCATGGTCTACGGC
Source organism: Streptomyces olindensis (assembly GCF_040645895.1). NCBI lineage: Bacteria > Bacillati > Actinomycetota > Actinomycetes > Kitasatosporales > Streptomycetaceae > Streptomyces > Streptomyces olindensis. Next base: position 2,239 of record NZ_JBEYZD010000117.1, read on the forward strand.
CATCTGCACATCCCCCGGACCACCTTCCACGAGGGCGTGCGCTTCGAGGAGGTCTCGGTGGGCTATCCCCGTGAGTGGCGCAAGCGGCCCGGGCCGCCGGGGCGGCTGCGGCGCATCCTGCCGAGGGAGGACGACGAGCGGTGATCGAGGAACTGCTGCCGGAGACCGTGGTCACCGTCGAGGCGTACGGCCACGAGAGCGCCGACACCTCGCTGTACCCCGAGGAGGCGGCGCTCATGGCGCGGGCGGTCGCCAAGCGCCGGCGGGAGTTCGCCGTCGTACGCTCCTGCGCCCGCCGCGCCATGGAGAAACTCGGTGTGCCGCCGCAGCCGATCCTGCCCGGCGAGCGCGGCGCCCCGGGCTGGCCGGCCGGACTGGCCGGCAGCATGACCCACTGCGACGGCTACTGCGCCGCCGCCCTGGTCCGCGCCGGCGACCTGGCCTCCGTCGGCATCGACGCGGAGGTCCACGGACCGCTGCCCGAGGGCGTCCTGGCGTCCGTGTCCCTGCCGGCCGAGGCGGAGCGGCTGCGGCGGCTCGCCGCCGAACACCCCGGCGTCCACTGGGACCGGCTGCTGTTCAGCGCCAAGGAGTCCGTCTACAAGGCGTGGTTCCCCCTCACCGGGAAGTGGCTGGACTTCATGGAGGCCGACATCGACATCACCGCGGACGGCCGCTTCCGCGCCGATCTCCTCGTCCCCGGGCCGCTGGTGGGCGACCGCCGCCTCGGCCACTTCGACGGCCGCTGGACCGCCGCCCGCGGCCTGGTCGCGACGGCGGTCGCCGTACCGCACGACTAGGGCCTTCCGTACCAGGCGCCGGGCCGCCGGTCAGGAACCCGGGCCGTCGGTCAGGATCCCGGCCGGCGGGCACCACGTCTGCAACAGCCGGAAGAACTCCTCCTCGTTGCCGGTCAGACCGGCCCGGTCGAGGGCCTGTTCCGCGTCCGCGAGCACGGCGGGCGGGACGACCGGCGGACCGCCCTCCACGTCGAAGGCCGCGCGGACGGTGTGCAGCAGCCGCAGATACGCCTGGACGGCGGTGCGTTCGCGGTCGGTCAGTACGGCGGTGGGCATCGGTCGGCTCTCCCCGTGTCGCGTCGTCGGTCCCGCGCCCTCGCGGCGCGCACGCCCCGCACGGCGGGGGCGCACCTCCAGCTTGCCGCCCACCACTGACAATCCGGCCCCGCCGGCGCCCGGTTCGCCCGCTCGGCGGAGGCGGCACGGCCCCCCCGGTGACGCGCGGCCGGCCGCCCGTCAGCTCTGTGGCCCCCGGTACCCGAGCGACGCCTCGATCCGCCCCGCCAGATGGTCCCGCTGCACCGGTCCCCGTGAGGACGAACCCGCCAGCCACGCCCGGCACTTGCTGGCGAGCAGCAGACCGAAGCTCTCGGCCTCCTTCTCGTCGTCGTGGTCGAAGCGGGTGCGCGCGGCCACCTTGAGCACGGTCGCCTGGAGGTCGGCGCCGTCGTCGAGCAGCCGGGCCGCGACCGCGGCGCCCTCGACGTGGTGAGAGCAGTGCCCGGCCTTCATGTGCCACAGCTCGTGGCCCAGGATCACCAACTGGTGGTCGGGGGTCGTGCGTTCCTCGATCACGACGAGGTCCTGCTCGGCCATGTCGAGCCAGAGCCCGCTGGCGGTCCCGGGCGGGAAGGCGGCCGTACGGAAGAGGACGGGGCGGCCGCGGCGTCTGCTCATGGCGTCGCACAGCGCGCGGTACAGCTCGTCGGGCCGGGCCGGCGCGGGGAGGGTCAGCTCCGCTACCAGCTCGCCGCACAGGCGGCGCATTTCCTTACCTATGCCCACAGTTCTCCCCACGGTCACGACTCGGGCCGCTTGACGCTCTCCAGGAGCATGTCCAGCCACTCCGCGACCTTGTCGCGGTGCTGGTCGGTGGGCAGCTGCGCGGCCCGCCAGGCGATGCCGCGCACGCCGTGGTCCTGGAGCAGCCGCTCCAGCGGGTCGTCCGCCACGGCGGACGCCTCCCGTTCGCGGTCGGCGAGCTTCTGCAACAGCTCCTGTTCGGTGTGCTGGAGGGCGCTCACGAGCGCCTCGGGATCCTCGGCCGTCAGGAAACCGGCGTGCACCCGGAAGAACCGCTGGAGGGCGTCGCAGTGCTCCATGGTCGGCCGCCGGTCGCCGTTGATGAGGGCCCCGGCCTGCTGCCGGGACATGCCCGCGCCGTCGGCGATCTCCTGCTGGGTGTACTTGCGGCCGTTGGGCTTGAGCCGGGTCCTGCGCAGCAGGTCCAGCCGCTGCAGGAACCGGGCCTGCACATCGGGCTCGCCCGCGGGCCGGCCCCCGAGCAGTGCCTTCACCACGGGTTCCGGGACGCCCGAGGCGACGGAGAGCCGGCCGGTGTCGAAGACCTCGGCGTGCGGCACGCCGAGCCGGTCGGCGAGCGCGGTGACACGGGAGACGACGGCCGCCAGCACAGTCGTCCGCGTGGCGCCAGGACCTTCGACGAAGCCACCCGTCACCGACAGATCTCCTACGTCTCTCACAGGCTTCTCACAAGCGGATGCCGTGACCTACCCCGGCGTGAACTTCCCGGAGCGTAGCCGGTGCCTCGAACTCACATCCAGGTCTCGCCACAACTGTGGCCAATTTCAGCCGTCAACAGGCATGAAATGCCACGATAGTTGACACGCCTCAGCTCCGGGCAGCAGGATCAGGGCGCCGCGTCAAGGCCGCACAGGCAAGAGGGGTGACCTCCCGATGGCATATCAGGCAGGAGGGCAGCGGCCGGCACCGCGGCCCGTCCCCGAGACTCCCGAGGCCCAGGCCTACCTGGAGGACTGCGCCGGGCTTCTGGAGGCCGTCTCCTTCCCCTCGCTCGTCGTCGGCCACTGCTGGGACGTCGTGCTCACCAACAGCGCGTTCCGGTCACTTTTCGGCGGCGTCGGCCCGCATCCGACGGCCATGCCGGACGACAACTTCCTCAGGTTCGTGCTGTTCCACCCCGACGCGCCCACGGTGCTCGGCGAGCACGAGGCGAGCTGGTGCCTGCCCATGCTCGCGCACTTCGCGCGGACCGTGGAGAGCCACGGCCCCGACCACGGCCTCCAGGCCATCCGCCGGGACATCGCCCAGGACCCGATCATGGAGGCCGCCTACCGGCACGGCCTGCCGCACTGGATCCGCGCGGTCGGCGAGGCGGCCGTCGAGCTCGACGGCGCCGTACGGCCCCTGCTGCACCCGGACCCGCGCTGGGGCGCCACCGACTGCCGGGTCGTCGCCGAGACGTCCAGGACCCTTGAGGAACTGGGCTGCACCCGGCTCACGTTCGTCCTGCGCGAAGCCCGCCGGGCCCCCTCCCGGGACCGTCGGACGCGGCGCGCCGCCGCCCCTCGCGCCGCCTCTCATCTGAGGGTCGTCCCCGCGGCCGACTGAGCCCTTCCGGCCCCCTCCCGCCCGTGTCCGCACCATTCCCAGACCGAGTGGTGTGTGACATAGTACTGGCGTGAGCATGCCGCTGACCTGCGATGTCGTGGTGATCGGAGCGGGAGTCGTCGGTGCCGCCTGCGCCCTGTACGCGGCCCGGGCCGGCCTCGACACCGTCGTGGTGGACCGGGGCCCGGTGGCCGGCGGGACGACCGGCGCGGGGGAGGGGAACCTCCTCGTCTCGGACAAGGAACCCGGACCCGAACTCGAACTGGCCCTGCTGTCCGCCCGGCTGTGGGCCGAACTGGCCCGCGAGGGGCTGGGGAAGGCCGTCGAGTACGAGGCCAAGGGCGGTGTCGTCGTCGCCGGCAGCGCGGCGGCACGGGCCGGGCTGGAGGAACTCGCCGCCGGGCAGCGCGCGGCCGGGGTGGAGGCCGTCCCCGTGCCCGCCGACCGCCTCACCGACCTGGAGCCGTACCTGGCCCCCGGCCTCGCGGGCGGGATGCACTACCCGCAGGACGCCCAGGTGATGCCCGCGCTGGCGGCGGCACACCTGCTGCGCGCCTCGGGCGCCCGGCTGCTCACCGGCCGGGAGGTGACCGGGGTGCTGCGCGGCACCGGCGGCGCGGTGCGCGGGGTGCGGACCGACCGGGGCGACCTCCATGCCCCGGCCGTCGTCAACGCGGCCGGCACCTGGGGCGGCGAGGTGGCGGCCCGCGCCCGAGTGACCCTGCCGGTGCTGCCCCGCCGCGGCTTCGTCCTGGTCACCGAGCCGCTGCCGCCCCGCGTCCGGCACAAGGTGTACGCCGCCGACTACGTGGCCGACGTCGCGAGCGACTCGGCGGCACTGCAGACGTCCCCGGTGGTGGAGGGCACGCCCGCCGGGCCCGTCCTCATCGGCGCCAGCCGGGAACGGGTCGGCTTCGACCGGTCGTTGTCGCTCCCGGCGCTGCGCGCGCTGGCGGCGGGCGCGACCCGGCTCTTCCCGTTCCTCGCCGGTGTGCGGGCCATGCGGACCTACGCGGGATTCCGGCCGTATCTGCCGGACCACCTGCCCGCCATCGGCCCCGACTCCCGTTTGCCCGGGCTCCATCACGCCTGCGGGCACGAGGGCGCCGGCATCGGACTGGCCACCGGCACCGGACACCTGATCGCCCAGGCGCTCACCGGTCAGGAACCCGACCTGGACCTCGGCCCGTTCCGCCCCGACCGCTTCACCGAGGAGGCCGAGTGAATCCGCTGGAGCCGGCGGGCGCCGGGCCGGGCCCCGCCTTCACCGTCACCTTCGACGGGCGGCCGGTCGAGGCGCTGCCCGGGCAGACGGTCGCCGCCGTGCTGTGGGCGGAGGGCGTCACCTCCTGGCGCTCCACCCGGGGCGAGGGCCGCCCCCGCGGCGTGTTCTGCGGGATCGGCGTCTGCTTCGACTGCCTGGTGACCGTCAACGGGCGGCCCAACCAGCGGGCGTGCCTGGTGCCGGTGCGGCCGGGCGACGTGATCGGCACGCAGGACGGGACGGGCCACGAGGAGGTGCGCCGTGCGCACTGACCTCGCCGTGATCGGCGCCGGACCGGCCGGACTCGCCGCCGCCCTGGCGGCCTCCGCGCGCGGCGTACGGGTCGCGCTGGTCGACGCCGCGACCGAGGCGGGCGGGCAGTTCTACCGGCAGCCCGCCGCCGGGCTCCGGGCCGGCCGGCCGGAGGTGCTGCACCACCGGCCGCGGACCTGGGAGCGGCTGCGGGACGGACTCGCCGCCAGCGCCGTCCGCGTGCTGACGGATCACCATGTGTGGGCCGTGGAGCGCGGCTCCGGCGGCTTCACGGTGCACGCGCTGCTGGGGCCGGAGCAGGAGGAGCCGGCCGAGGTGCACGCCCGTGCGGTGCTCCTGGCCACCGGCGGCTACGAGCAGGTCCTGCCCTTCCCCGGCTGGACCCTTCCGGGCGTCGTCACCGCCGGGGGCGCCCAGGCCATGCTCAAGGGCGGGCTCGTGGTGCCGGGGCGCCGGGCCGTCGTCGCCGGGTCGGGGCCGCTGCTGCTGCCCGTGGCGACGGGACTCGCGGCCGCCGGCGTCGAGGTCGCCGCGCTGGTGGAGTCCACCGCCCCCCGACGCCTCGCCGCCCACGCCCCGGCCTTGGCCGGCAAGCTGGCCGAGGCCGCCGGACACGCCGCGCGCCTGCTGCGCCACCGCGTACCGGTCCTCGCCCGCCACACGGTCGTGCGCGCCCACGGCGACGGCGAGACGACGCCCCGTACCGACGGCGCGCCCCTCCGGCTGACCGGCGTCACCGTCGCCGCCCTCGACGGCGACGGCCGGGTCCAGCCCGGCACCGAGCGGCGCCTGCCCTGTGACACCCTCGCCGTCGGCCACGGCATGCTCCCGCACACCGACCTCGCCGACGGCCTCGGCTGCCGCCTCGACGGGCTCGCCGTGGGCGTCGACGCCGAGCAGCGCACCGACGTGCCCGGCGTCTGGGCGGCCGGGGAGGCCACCGGCATCGGCGGCGCCGCCCTCGCCCTCGCCGAGGGCCACATCGCCGGCTGCTCCGCCGCCGCCCGCCTGCGCGGCACCGCCCCCGACCCGGCGCCCGCCGCCGTCAAGGCCCGGGCGAAGCTCCAGAGATCCGCCGCCGCCCTCGACTCCGCCTACGCGCCGCCCGCGCACTGGCCCGAGCAGGTCACCGACGACACCGTGGTCTGCCGCTGCGAGGAGGTCACCGCCGGGGCCGTGCGCGACGCCCTGGACCTCGGAGCGGGCGACGAGCGCACCGTGAAGCTGCTGACCCGGGCCGGGATGGGCTGGTGCCAGGGCCGGATGTGCGCCCCCGCGGTCGCCGGTCTCGCCGGATGCCCGCCCACCCCGTCCCGACGGCCGTTCGCCCGTCCCGTGCCGCTCGGCGTCCTCGCCGGGCAACACCCCCAGGAGGGACCGTCATGACCGACCACCGCCCCTGGCGCGGCGTCCTCGTCGCCACCGCGCTCCCGCTGAACGACGACCTGTCCGTGAACTACGACCGGTACGCCGAGCACTGCGCCTGGCTCGTGGCGAACGGCTGCGACGGCGTCGTGCCCAACGGCTCCCTCGGCGAGTACCAGGTACTCACCTCCGAGGAGCGCGCCCGGGTCGTCGAGACCGCCGTCGCCGCGATCGGCGGTGAGCGGGTCATGCCCGGTGTCGCCGCCTACGGCTCGGCCGAGTCCCGGCGCTGGGCCGAGCAGGCCGGCGAGGCGGGCTGCCGGGCGGTGATGCTGCTGCCGCCGAACGCCTACCGCGCCGACGAGCGCGCCGTCGTCGCCCACTACGCCGAGGTCGCGAAGGCGGGCCTGCCGGTCGTCGCGTACAACAACCCGATCGACACCAAGGTCGACCTCGTGCCGGAGCTGCTCGCCCGGCTGCACGGCGAGGGGTGGATCCGGGGCGTCAAGGAGTTCTCCGGCGATGTCCGCCGGGCCTACCGGATCGCCGAACTCGCCCCGGAGCTGGACCTGCTGGTCGGCGCCGACGACGTCCTGCTGGAGCTGGCCGTCGCGCGCGCGAAGGGCTGGGTGGCGGGCTATCCGAACGCCCTGCCCCGGGCCTCGGTCGAGCTGTACCGCGCGGCTGTCGACGGCGACCTGGACACGGCGCTGCCCCTGTACCGGCAGCTGCACCCGCTGCTGCGGTGGGACTCGCGGGTGGAGTTCGTCCAGGCCATCAAGCTGTCCATGGACCTCGTCGGCCGCCACGGCGGTCCCTGCCGTCCGCCCCGGGTGCCGCTGCTGCCCGAGCAGGAGGCCGCCGTCCGGGCCGCCACCGAGAAGGCCGTCGCGGCCGGATTGGCGTAGTGACCATGCGCAGCAGACTCGTCCTGCACGCCGTCGACTCGCACACCGAGGGCATGCCGACCCGGGTGATCACCGGCGGCATCGGCACCATCCCCGGCGCCACCATGAACGAGCGGCGGCTGTGGTTCCGCGAACACCGCGACGACATCAAGCAGTTGCTGATGAACGAACCGCGCGGCCACTCCGCCATGAGCGGCGCGATCCTCCAGCCGCCCACCCGGCCCGACTGCGACTGGGGCGTCGTCTACATCGAGGTCTCCGGCTACCTGCCGATGTGCGGGCACGGCACCATCGGCGTGGCGACCGTGCTGGTCGAGACCGGCATGGTCGAGGCCGTCGAGCCGGTCACCACCATCCGGCTCGACACCCCGGCGGGCCCGGTCGTCGCCGAGGTGGCCGTGGAGGACGGCGCCGCCAAGGCGGTCACCCTCCGGAACGTCCCCTCCTTCGCCGTCGGACTCGACCGCAAGGCGACCCTCGCCGACGGGCGGACGGTGACCTACGACCTCGCCTTCGGCGGCAACTTCTACGCCATCCTGCCGCTGGAGCGGTTCGGCCTGCCCTTCGACCGGTCCCGCAAGGACGAGATCCTCGCCGCGGGCCTGTCCCTCATGGCCGCCGTCAACGCCGAGGACCCGCCCGTGCACCCGGAGGACCCCTCCATCGGCGGACTCCACCACGTCTACCTGGCCGCCCCCGGCTCGACCGCCCGGCACTCCCGGCACGCCATGGCCATCCACCCCGGCTGGTTCGACCGCTCGCCCTGCGGCACCGGCACCAGCGCCCGCATGGCACAGCTCCACGCGCGCGGCGAACTGCCCCTGCACACCGAGTTCGTGAACGAGTCCTTCATCGGCACCCGGTTCACCGGCAGACTGCTCGGCACGACCGAGGTGGCCGGTCGCCCGGCCGTGCTGCCCAGCTTCACCGGACGCGCCTGGATCACCGGCACCGCCCAGTACCTGCTGGACCCCGAGGACCCGTTCCCGGCGGGATTCGTCCTGTAGGCACCCCCGCAAGGGCACAAGAGAGGAACCCCGACCGTCATGGCCGCGCAGCACACCCCCGCCCTGCCCGTGCTCGGCAGCAGGAAACCCAGCCACCGGGAGCGGGTCGCGGACGCGCTGCGGGCCGCCCTGATCGCCGGCGAACTGCGGCCCGGCGAGATCTACTCGGCACCCGGCCTCGCCGCCCGCTTCGGCGTCTCCGCCACGCCCGTGCGCGAGGCCATGCTCGACCTCGCCAAGGAGGGCCTGGTCGACACCGTGCCCAACAAGGGCTTCCGCGTCACCGCCGTCTCCGAGCGGCAGCTCGACGAGTACACCCACGTCCGGTCGCTGATCGAGATCCCCACCACGGCGGAACTGGCCCGCACGGCCGACCCGGTGGCCCTTCGGGCGCTCCGCCCGGTCGCCGAGGAGATCGTCGCCTCCGCAGCGGCCGGCGACCTCATCGCCTACGTCGAGGCCGACCTGCGCTTCCACCTCGGCCTGCTGGCCCTCGCCGGCAACGCCCATCTCGTCGACGTCGTACGGGACCTCAGACGCCGCTCCCGGCTCTACGGGCTGACCGCGCTCGTGGAACAGGGGCGGCTGGAGGCGTCCGCCGAGGAGCACCTGGAGATCCTGGACGCGCTGCTCGCCCGCGACGAGGAGGCCGTACGGGCCGTCATGACCCGGCACCTGGGGCACGTGCGGGGCCTGTGGGCGGCACCCTGAACAGCCGGACGCCACCGGTTCAACGGCCGCGTTTGGCCGCTTGGACCTGCTCGTACACCCGGGTCCGCAGCTCGGCGAAGCGCGGGTCCGCGCGCGTGCGCAACTGGTCCCGCACGTCCGGCAGATCGACCTTCAGCTGCTCCTGGACGACGGTGGGGGAGGCCGACAGCACGAGCACCCGCTCGCCCAGGTACACGGCCTCGTCGATGTCATGGGTGACGAACAGGATCGTGATGCCGCGCTCCCGCCACAGCCGCCGCACGAGGTCCTCCAGATCGGCCCGGGTCTGCGCGTCCACCGCCGCGAACGGCTCGTCCATCAGCAGCACCTCGGGCTCGTACGCCAGGGCCCGGGCGATGGCCACCCGCTGCTGCATCCCGCCCGACAGCTGCCAGGGATAGGCCCCGGCGGCGTCCGCGAGCCCCACCGACTCCAGCGCGTCCGCGACCAGCGCGCGGCGCCGCTCCCGGCTCAGCTTCTTCTGCTTGAGCGGCAGTTCGACGTTCTGCCCGACCCGCATCCACGGAAAGAGGCTGCGGCCGTACTCCTGGAACACGAACGCCATCCCGGGCGGCGGACCGTCGACCCGGCGGCCCGCGAGCCGCACCTCACCGGCCGTGGGGGCGAGCAGGCCGCCGACGCACTTCAGCAGGGTCGTCTTGCCGCAGCCCGACGGGCCCACCAGACAGACCAGTTCGCCCGCCTCCACGGTGAAGGTCAGGTCGCGCACCGCCTCGGTCCGCCGCCCCGAACCCTCGTAGACCTTCCGCAGGCCGTGTACGTCGAGCATGGACCGCCCTTTCGCGGGGTTCACGGGGACCGCCGGCCGGCCTCGCGCAGGCCGTGGTACCAGCCCAGCACCCGCCGCTCGGCCAGCCGGAACAGGACCGACAGGAGAAAGCCGAGCAGGCCGAGCAGCAGGATCCCGGTCCACATGTCGGGGATCGCGAAACCGCGCTGGAACTGCACGATGGTGAAGCCGAGGCCGTTGCTGGCCGCGAACATCTCGCTGATCACCATGAGGATGATCCCGATCGACAGCGCCTGGCGCAGGCCCGCGAAGATCTGCGGGCTCGCCGAGCGCAGCACCACGTCCCGCAGCCGGGCGGCGCCCGTGATGCCGTAGGAGCGGGCCGTCTCGGCCAGCACCGGGTCGACCGCGCGGACGCCCTCGACCGTGTTGAGCAGGATCGGCCACACACAGCCGCTCGCGATCACCACGATCTTCATCGTGTCGCCGATGCCCGCGAAGAGCATGATCACCGGCACCAGCACCGGCGGCGGCACCGCCCGCAGGAACTCCAGCACCGGCTCGCACACCACCCGCACCCGCCGGTAGGAGCCGATGACCGTGCCCAGCGCGACCCCCGCGACGGCCGCCGCCGTGTAACCCGCCGCGAGCCGCAGCACGCTGGGCACCACGTCCCCGCGCAGCCGCTCGCCCGTCCACACGTCCGGGAACGCGCCGAAGACCGTGCGCAGCGGCGGCCAGTAGACGTTCGTGCTGCCCGCCGAGGCCACCCACCAGACGGCCACCAGCACCGCGGGCAGGGCCACCGCGAACACCAGCCGCAGCAGGGCCCTCCTCCACGCTCCCGACATCGCTCGGCCAGGGGGGACCCCCGTCACAGCGCCACCTCCCCGCGCACCGACTGGTGCCAGGCCAGCGCCCGCCGCTCCACCGACCTCGCCCCGACGTTGATCAGCAGCCCGAGCACGCCGGTCACCACGATCAGCGCGTACATCTCCGGCACCGCCTGCGAGGTCTGCGCGACCGCGATCCGGGCACCCAGCCCCGGTGCCCCGATGACCAGTTCGGCGGTGACGGCGAGGATCAGCGCCACGGCCGCCGCCAGCCGCACCCCGGTCATGACGTACGGCAGCGCCGTCGGCCACAGCACGTGCCGGACCCGCGCCCAGGGGCCCAGGCCGTACGAGCGCGCCGTCTCCTCCGCGACCGGGTCGACGTCCCGGACGCCGTACAGGACCTGGACCAGTACCTGCCAGAACGCGGCGTACACGACCAGCAGCAGCACCGAGCGCAGCTCCGTGCCGTACAGCAGCACCGCCAGGGGGATCAGCGCGACCGACGGGATGGGCCGCAGGAACTCGATCGTCGAGGCGGTCACCTCGCGCAGGTACGGCACCACGGAGATCACCACGCCCAGGACGACACCCGCGCCCACCGCGATCGCCAGCCCGAGCGCCCAGCCGGTGAGGGTGTCGCCGAGCGCCGACCAGAAGGCCGGGTCGGCCAGTTCCCGGCCGAGGGCGTCCGCGACCCGACCGGCCGGCGGGAAGTAGTCGTCCTCGACCAGGCCGAGCCGCGGCACCGCCTCGCAGAGCACGAGGAACGCCGCGAGCCCGGCCGCGCCCAGTGCCGCGTCGGCGCCCTTCACGGCAGCAGCTTGTCCAGATCCGGCGCCCGCTCGAACAGCCCGTCCCGCTCGCCCAGTTCGGCCAGCCGCTCGATGGAGGCGCGGTCCGGCTGCGCGGGCCAGCGGGGCAGGGTCAGCTTCTCCAGCAGGGTGGCGGGGATCTTCGTGTACGTGGTGAGGATCTGCCGCACCTCGTCGGGGTGGCTGTCGGCGTACTCCAGTGACTCCGCGGTCGCCTCCTGGAACTTCTTCACCAAGTCCGGGTTCTCGGCGGCGTACCGCTGGGAGGTGAAGTACATGGCCACGGTGAGGTCCGGTGACACATCGTGGAAGTTCGAGGCGATCTCCCTGCCGCCCGCGGCCTTGACGGTGGCGAGCGCGGGCTCCGGGGTGCAGGCCGCGTCGACCTGCCCGCCGTCCAGCGCGGCGGGCATCTGGTCGAAGGGCATCTCGACGAACTCGACCTCGGCGGGGTCGCCGCCGGCCTTGCGGACCGACTCCCGGACCGACGTGTCACAGATGTTGTTGAGCGTGTTGACCGCCGTCTTCCTGCCCTCCAACTGCTTGGCGGAGGTGAGGGGGGAGCCCTTCTTCACGGTGACGGCCGCGAAGTCGGCGCCGTCCTTGCCGGTGGACGCGACCCCGTTGGCCACGGCCTTCACGGGCATGTTCTTGGACTGGGCGACCAGCAGCGAGGTGGTGTTGCTGAAGCCGAACTGGAACTGCCCGGAGACGACCCCGGGCACGATCGCGGCACCGCCCTGGGCCGGGGTCAGCTCCAGTTCGATGCCGCGTTTTTTGTAGAGGCCCTGTTTCTGGCCCAGGTAGATGGGCGCGACGTCCAGGACGGGCACGATGCCCACCTTGACCTTGGTGGTTCCGCCGGACGAGCCGGGCTTGTCCGCCCCGTCGGGGTCGGACGAGCCGCAGGCGGTGACGGCGGCCAGGACGGACAAGGCCGTGAGGCCGACGAGCAGACGACGCATGGCTCCCCCGTGGGACCGGTCCAGGTGCTCCGACAGGCTGTGCGCAGGCAGTGCAGATGTGCTCAGCGGGAACCTAGGGCCCGTCCCGGGCCATGGTCAATGCCCGTACGGTGAAGGGCGGTTGGCACCGGCCTCTCGTCACAGGTCCAGCACGAGCCGCTTCCCGCGGCAGCGGGACACGCAGATGAGCATGGTCTCGCCCGCCGCGCGCTCGTCGTCGGTGAGCACCGAGTCACGGTGGTCCGGCTCGCCGTCGAGGACGTCGGTCTCGCACGTGCCGCAGGTTCCCTCGGTGCAGGAGTACAGCACCTCGACGCCCGCGGCGCGCACGGCGTCCAGCACGGACACGTCCGGTGCGACGGTGAGCGTCCGGCCGCTGCGCGCCAGCTCCACCTCGAACTCGGTGTCCCCGCCGGTCTCCTGCTCCTTCGGCCGGAACCGCTCGACGCGCAGCACCCCGGACGGGCAGCGGGCCTCGACCGCGTCCAGCAGCGGCCCGGGGCCGCAGCAGTAGACGAGGGTGTCCTCGGGCACGTCGTCCAGCACCGAGGGCAGGTCCAGCAGCCCCGTCTCGTCCTCGGGGGCGACCCTCACCCGGTCGCCGTACCGGAGCAGTTCCTCGCCGAACGCCATCGACCGGCGGGTGCGTCCGCCGTACAGCAGCGTCCACTCGGCGCCCGCGGCCTCGGCCGCCGCCAGCATCGGCAGGATCGGCGTGATGCCGATGCCGCCCGCGACGAAGCGGTAGCGGCGGGCCGGCTCCAGGCGGAAGTTGTTGCGGGGGCCGCGCACCCGGATCTTGTCGCCCTCGCGCACCTGCTCGTGCACATGGGCCGAGCCGCCCCGCCCGTCCGGCTCGCGCAGCACCGCGATCCGCCAGGCCGTCCGGTCCGCCGGATCGCCGCACAGCGAGTACTGCCGTTCCAGGCCGGGGCCGAGCAGGACGTCGACGTGCGCGCCCGGCTCCCAGGCCGGGAGCGGCTCGCCCAGCGGGTGGCGCAGGGTGAGGGCCAGCACCCCGTCGGCCGCCGTAAGTAAGCGCCCCAATCCGCCGAGAGTTGCCTCTTGCCCGATTCCATGGCCCCCGTGACAGTGCGCTCGCACTACCCCCGTATGCCAGGA
>NZ_JBEYZD010000118.1:0-14814 GCF_040645895.1 Streptomyces olindensis
CCGACGGGCTGGCGTCCGCCGACCGCCCGGCGTCCGCCGACGGGCTGGCGTCCGCCGACCGCCCGGCGTCCGCCGACGGGCTGGCTTCCGCCGACCGCCCGGCGTCCAGCGATGGGCTGGCCTCCGGCGACCGCCCGGCGTCCAGCGATGGGCTGGCTTCCGGCGACCGGCTGGCCTCCGGCGACGGGCTGGCTTCCGGCGACCGCCCGGCGTCCAGCGATGGGCTGGCTTCCGGCGACCGGCTGGCCTCCGGCGACGGGCTGGCTTCCGGCGACCGCCCGGCGCCCGCCGACGGGCTGGCCTCCGGCGACCGCCCGGTCTCCGCCGACGGGCTGGCCTCCGCCGACCGCCCGGCCTCCGCCGACGGGCTGGCCTCCGCCGACCGCCCGGCCTCCGCCGACCGCCCGGCCTCCGCCGACGGGCCGGCCTCCGCCGACCGCCCGGCCCCCGGCGAGGCGGCGGAGCGAGCCGTCGTGTGGAGCCACGGTCTTCTCGACGCCGACGAGCGCCGGCTGCTGCGGCGACTCGCCGTGTTCCTGCGCGGGTTCGACGCCGCGTCGGCCCACGCGGTCGCGGCCGGCGACGGCGCTCGCCCCGCCGACACCGCCGCGCTCCTCGACCGGCTGGCCGCCCGCGCCCTCCTGGTCCGTGGTCCCGGCACCGGCCTCTGGCGGATGCCGCCTGCGGTCCGCACGGTGGCACTGGAACGGCTCACCGCCGAGGGAGAGGCGGCACCATGCCGCGCCCGCCACCTGACGTGGGCCACCACCACCGCCACGGAACTGGTGCGCGCCACGGACGCGGAGGCCCGCACCGACCAGCCCGGCGAGCCCTGGCACGCCCGTTTCGACCGGCTCGCCGACGACCTGCGTGCCGCACTGGACGGCGCCGGCCCGCACCCCGCACCCGAAGCGCACCGACTGGCCCGGGCCCTGGCCCGCCTCTGCTACGCCAGGCAGTTCCTCGTCGAGGCCCGGGGGCACTTCCGGACGGCCGGTGCCCTCGCGCCCGACCCCGCCGAGGCGGCGGCCGACGTGCGGGCGGCGGCCGACGTGGCCATGGCCGAGCACCGCGGCGACCTGGCCTACCCCTTGCTGCGCGCGGCGGCCGAACACGCGGCCGCCGCGGGCGACACGGCCGCGCAGGCCGTCGCGCTGTCCTTCGCCGCCTGCATCGGCAGCCGATTCCCCGCCACGTTCACCGACCTCCTGCCGCACGAGGAGCTGCGCGCCCTCCTGCACGAGGCGAAGCGCCTCGCGCCGCCGGGGGACCGGCTCGTCGCCGCCTACGTGGCGGCGGCCGAGGCGTGGAACGCGACCGGCCAGAAGACCGCCCCGGACGCGGACCTGGCCCACGCGGCACTGGACGCCGCGCGGGCCGCCGCCGACCCGGTGCTGATCGCCGGCGCCATCGACGCGGTGTGCAGCGGCCACGGCGTCACCGGCCGGTTCCGCGAGGCGCACCGGCTGAGCGACGAACGGCTGCGCCTCTTCGACCGGCTGCCCCGGCACGATCCCCGGATCGGCCTGGAGATCATCGACACCCTGCACGTGGTGCCGCTGGTCGCCGTCGCCGCCGGCGACCTGCCCCGCGCCGTGACGGCGGCACGCCGCGCCTGGGACGACCCGCTCAGCGGGCTCTACATGCGCGCCAGCAAGAGCGTGGCACCGCTGGCGCTGTCGGGCCGGTTCGACGAGGCACTGGCCTACGCGGACGCCATGTGGGACGGCTGGCAGCGCGCCGGCCGGCCCACCGCCCGCTGGATGGCCCCGGCCGTCCACGCCGCCGCCCTGGTCCACGGCCTGCGCGGCGGCGCCGGGGACGTCCGGCTGCACCAGGAGTGGCGGGACCGCGCCCGCCGCATGGCCGAGCCCTGGGACCCGCACGGCATCGCCGCGAGCTTCGCCGCCTTCGCCGAGGCCCGGATCGCCCTGCACAGGGGGGCTCCCGACCCCGCCCTCGCCGTGGACCTCACGGCGGTGCCGCCCTGGCCGCGCGCGACGCACCAGTTCTACGACGCCTACTCCTGGGCCGTCGCCGCGGAGACCGCCGTGGCCGCCGGGCTCCCGGACGCCCACGAGCGGCTCGCCGCCGCCGCGCCCGCAGGCGCCGAGAACGCGTGGGCCGCCGCCTGCCTCGCCCGCGCGGCGGGCCGGCTGCACGGCGACCGGGACGCCCTGCGGGAGTCGCTCGCGGGCTGGGAGCGCATCGACGCCGCCTTCGAACGCGCCTGCACGCTGCTGCTGTTGCCCGACCGCGCCGCCGAAGGCCGCGCCCAACTGGCCTCCCTGGGCTGCCGTCCCCCGGCGGATCTTGAAAGGATCGTCCGATGACGACTCCACCACCCGAGGCGACCGTCTTCGGCCGGCTCCGGGCCGGCGGTGCCGAGCAGGTGCTGTTCGGCCACGACGCCCGCACCGGCCTGCGATCCGTCATCGCCGTCCACGACACCACGCTCGGCCCGGCGCTGGGCGGCGTACGCATGCACGCCTACCAGGACGAGAACGCGGCGCTGGACGACGCGTTGCGGCTGGCCCGGGCCATGACCCTGAAGGCCTCGGCCGCCGGCCTCGGCCTCGGCGGCGGCTGGAGCGTGGTCATCGGCGACCCGGCCCGCGACAAGACGGAGGAACTGCTGCGCGCCCACGGCCGGTTCATCGCCACCCTCGGCGGCCGCTTCATCCCGGTCAACGACATCGGTACGACCCAGGCCGACATCGAGGTGATCGGACGCGAAGCGGCACCCGTGTGCGACAGCGGGGACCCGTCGCCCATGACGGCGCTCGGCGTGCTGGAGGGCATCCGGGCCTGCCTGCGCGCCACCGGCGGCGACGGCGACCTGGCCGGGGTGCGCGTGTGCGTCCAGGGCGTGGGCAACGTCGGCTCGGCGCTCGCCGCCCTGCTCGCCGCCGAGTCCGCCGAACTGGTCGTCGCCGACACCGATCCCGCCCGGGCCGCCGCCGTGGCGGAACGCCACGGGGCGCGCGTCGTCGACCCGGCGGACGCGGCCCGCACCGAGTGCGACGTCCTCGCGCCCTGTGCCATGGGCGCGGTGGTGGACGACGCCACGCTGCCCGGGCTGCGCTGCCGGATCATCGCCGGCGGCGCCAACAACGTCCTCGCCCGGCCCGGGCACGCCGCCGCCCTGGCGGAGCGCGGGATCCTGTACGCCCCCGACTTCTGCGTGAACGCCGGCGGGCTGGTCTTCCTCGAGGAGCAGATCCTGGGGCACGACCGCACGACGGCCGAACAGCGGGTACGTCAGGTCGGCGTACGGGTGGCCGAGGTGATCGACCGGGCGCGACGCACGGGCGTCACGACCACCGAGGCCGCGGTCGCACTGGCCGAGGCGCGGCTGCGGACGGCCGCCCGGGACGGTGCCGTCAGCATTCGATGATGTTGACCGCCAGACCCCCGCGGGCCGTCTCCTTGTACTTCACCGACATGTCCGCGCCGGTGTCCTTCATCGTCTTGATGACCTTGTCCAGGGACACCTTGTGGGAGCCGTCACCGCGCATCGCCATCCGCGCGGCGGTGACGGCCTTCACCGCGGCCATGCCGTTGCGCTCGATGCAGGGGATCTGGACGAGGCCGCCGACCGGATCGCAGGTGAGGCCGAGGTTGTGCTCCATGCCGATCTCGGCGGCGTTCTCGACCTGCTCGGGGGAGCCGCCGAGGACCTCCGCCAGCGCGCCCGCCGCCATGGAGCAGGCGGAGCCGACCTCGCCCTGGCAGCCGACCTCGGCGCCGGAGATGGAGGCGTTCTCCTTGAACAGCATGCCGATGGCGCCCGCGGCGAGCAGGAAGCGGACCACGCCCTCCTCGTCGGCGCCGGGTACGAAGTTCACGTAGTAGTGCAGGACCGCCGGGATGATGCCGGCCGCGCCGTTGGTGGGGGCGGTGACGACCCGGCCGCCGGCCGCGTTCTCCTCGTTCACGGCCATCGCGTAGAGGGTGATCCACTCCATGGAGAGGGCCAGCGGATCTCCCTCGGAGCGCAGCTTGCGCGCGGTGTTGGCGGCCCGGCGGCGCACCTTCAGACCGCCCGGCAGGATGCCCTCGCGGGACATGCCGCGCGCCACGCACGCCTGCATGACCCGCCAGATCTCCAGCAGGCCCGCGCGGATCTCCTCCTCGGTGCGCCAGGCCCGCTCGTTCTCCAGCATCAGCGCCGAGATGGACAGGCCCGTGTCCTCGGTCAGGCGCAGCAGCTCGTCGCCCGTGCGGAAGGGGTACTTGAGGACGGTGTCGTCGAGTTTGATGCGGTCGGCGCCGACCGCGTCCTCGTCGACGACGAAGCCGCCGCCGACCGAGTAGTAGGTCTTGGTCAGCAGCTCCGCGCCCGAGGCGTCGTACGCCCACAGGGTCATGCCGTTCGCGTGGTACGGCAGGGCCTTGCGGCGGTGCAGGACCATGTCGTCGTCGAAGGAGAACGCGATCTCGTGCTCGCCGAGCAGGTTCAGCCGGCCGTCGGCCTTGATCGTCTCGACCCGCTCGTCGGCCGTCTCCACGTCCACGGTGCGCGGCGAGTCGCCCTCCAGGCCGAGCAGCACCGCCTTGGGCGTGCCGTGGCCGTGTCCGGTCGCGCCGAGGGAGCCGTACAGCTCCGCGCGGACCGAGGCGACGGACTCCAGGAGCTCCTCGTTGCGCAGCCGCCGGACGAACAGGCCGGCCGCCCGCATCGGGCCGACCGTGTGGGAGCTGGACGGGCCGATGCCGATCGAGAACAGGTCGAAGACCGAGATGGCCACGGGGGAACTCCTGACTACGGGGGTGGTGCAGAGGGGGTGGGTGCCGCGCCCGCTTGTGGCCGGCGCGGCACCCGAAAGGTTTCTTCGTTATGTGGCCGGACCCGGGTTACTTGTCCAGACCCGGGTACAGCGGGTGCTTGTCGGCCAGGGCCTTCACCCGGGCCTTGAGGGCCTCCGCGTCGTAGGACGGCTTCAGCGCCTCGGCGATGACGTCCGCGACCTCCGCGAAGTCCTCCGCCCCGAAGCCGCGGGTGGCCAGGGCCGGGGTGCCGATCCGCAGACCGGACGTCACCATCGGGGGACGCGGGTCGTTCGGGATCGCGTTGCGGTTGACGGTGATGCCCACCTCGTGGAGGCGGTCCTCGGCCTGCTGACCGTCCAGCTCCGAGTGGCGCAGGTCGACCAGGACCAGATGCACGTCCGTGCCGCCGGACAGGACGTCCACGCCCACGGCCCGGACGTCGTCCTTCACCAGACGCTCGGCCAGGATGCGGGCACCCTCCAGCGTACGGCGCTGGCGGTCCTTGAAATCCTCCGAGGCGGCGACCTTGAAGGCGACGGCCTTGGCGGCGACCACGTGCTCCAGCGGACCGCCCTGCTGACCGGGGAAGACGGCGGAGTTGATCTTCTTGGCCAGTTCGGCCGTGGAGAGGATCACACCGCCGCGCGGTCCGCCGAGGGTCTTGTGGGTCGTGGTGGTGACCACGTGCGCGTGCGGCACCGGGTTGGGGTGCAGCCCGGCCGCGACAAGACCGGCGAAGTGCGCCATGTCGACCATCAGGTAGGCGCCGACCTCGTCCGCGATCCGGCGGAACTCGGCGAAGTCCAGCTGCCGCGGGTACGCCGACCAGCCGGCGACGATCAGCTTCGGCTTGGACTCCTTGGCGAGGCGCTCCACCTCGGCCATGTCGACCCGGCCGTCCTCGCCCACGTGGTAGGCGACGACGTCGTAGAGCTTGCCGGAGAAGTTGATCTTCATGCCGTGGGTCAGGTGCCCGCCGTGGGCGAGGTTCAGACCCATGATGGTGTCGCCCGGCTTGAGCAGCGCGAACATCGCGGCCGCGTTGGCCTGGGCGCCCGAGTGCGGCTGGACGTTCGCGTGCTCGGCGCCGAACAGCTCCTTGACGCGGTCGATCGCGATCTGCTCGACCACGTCGACGTGCTCGCAGCCGCCGTAGTAGCGGCGGCCCGGGTAGCCCTCGGCGTACTTGTTGGTGAGGACCGAGCCCTGCGCCTCCATGACCGCGACCGGGGCGAAGTTCTCCGAGGCGATCATCTCCAGCGTGGACTGCTGGCGGTGCAGCTCGGCGTCGACGGCGGCGGCCACGGCCGGGTCGAGCTCGTGCAGGGGGGTGTTCAGGACGGACATACGGCTACGACTCCTCAGCCGGCGGAGAACGCGGTGTACTCGTCGGCGGAGAGCAGGTCGCCCGGCTCGTCCGTGACCCGCACCTTGAACAGCCAGCCGCCCTCGAAGGGGGCCGAGTTCACCAGCGACGGGTCGTTCACGACGTCCTCGTTGACCTCGGTGACCTCACCGGAGACCGGGGAGTACAGGTCGGACACCGACTTGGTCGACTCCAGCTCGCCGCAGGTCTCGCCCGCGGACACCGAGTCACCGACCTCGGGAAGCTGGACGAACACGACATCGCCGAGCGCGTTGGCCGCGTGCTCCGTGATGCCGACCGTCGACACGCCGTCCTCGGCGGCCGACAGCCACTCGTGCTCCTTGCTGTAGCGCAGCTGCTGGGGGTTGCTCATGGCCTGGATTCTCCTGTACGCGCGGGAGTGCTGTGGAAGGGGGGACTGCTGGTGAGCTGGGACGACGGGCACAGGGGCGCTGCCGCGGCCCTCCGGCCAGTGTCTACTTCTGGCGCTTGTAGAACGGCAGCGCCACGACCTCGTACGGTTCGTGGCTGCCCCGGATGTCCACACCGACACCGGCCGTGCCCGGCGCGGAGTACATGGCGTCGACGTAGGCCATCGCGATGGGCTTGCCCAGCGTGGGGGAGGGGGCCCCGGAGGTGACCTCGCCGATCACCTTGCCCTCGGCGACGACGGCGTACCCGGCGCGGGGGACCCGGCGGCCTTCGGCGATCAGGCCGACCAGGACGCGCGGCGGCTCGTGGTTCGCGTTCTCCGCGGCCTCACGCAGGGCCGCGCGGCCCACGAAGTCGCCCTCCTTCTCGAACTTCACCACCCGGCCGAGACCGGCGTCGAAGGGCGTCAGGGAGGTGCTCAGCTCGTGCCCGTACAGCGGCATGCCCGCCTCCAGGCGCAGCGTGTCGCGGCAGGACAGCCCGCACGGGACCAGTCCGGCGCCCTCGCCCGCCTTGGTCAGGGCCTGCCACAGCTCGACGGCGTGCTCCGGCTTCACGAACAGCTCGAAGCCGTCCTCGCCGGTGTAGCCGGTGCGGGCGATCAGGGCCGGGACACCGGCGACGGTGCCGGGCAGACCGGCGTAGTACTTCAGCCCGTCGAGGTCGGCGTCGGTGAGGGACGCGAGGATCCCGGGGGACTCGGGGCCCTGGACGGCGATCAGCGCGTAGGCGTCCCGGTCGTCGCGCACCTCGGCGTCGAAGCCGGCGGCACGCTCGGTCAGCGCGTCCAGGACGACCTGGGCGTTGGAGGCGTTGGCGACGACCATGTACTCGGTCTCGCCGAGGCGATAGACGATCAGGTCGTCGAGGATGCCGCCGTCGGCCCGGCAGATCATGGTGTAGCGGGCCCGGCCCGGCTTCACACCGCCGATGTTGCCCACCAGGGCGAAGTCGAGGAGGGCGGCGGCCTGCGGCCCGGTGACGGTGATCTCGCCCATGTGGGAGAGGTCGAAGAGGCCGGCCCTCGTGCGCACGGCGGTGTGCTCGTCGCGCTCGGAGCCGTAGCGCAGGGGCATGTCCCAGCCGGCGAAGTCGGTCATCGTCGCGCCGAGCGAACGATGCAGGGCATCGAGCGCGGTGTGACGGAGTTCTCCTGTACTGCTCACGGTCGGTCGTCTCCCAGGGCAATGACGGGCGAGGTCGTTCCTCCCCATCTGTCATCGGAACCTGAGAGGTTCGCCATGACCACACGGGACACGGCTTGCACCTTGGGTGGAGCCGCCGGTGGGCGGCCCGCTTTTCAGATGTGCCTCGCCCGCGCGGTAACGGGGCCTGAGAGATTCAAGGGAGGGACTTGCTCCTTCGGCGCCCCAGCGTCAGCGGTGCTGGGAACTCTCCCGCGCGGATTCAAACGGCCGGTATGCAGTTGGCGCGCACATCATTGCACGCATCCTTCCGGCGCGGCAGGGGGACCTTTCCCAGGGAGTGCACAGCGTCCCCCGCGCCGGACACAGCGACCCTCAGCACCCTGTAGCAGCCCTGTTGCAGGACGAGGACCGAAACGAGAGCCTTCGGCATTACCTTCTCTTTACACTCGGCGGGGATGGGACTCGTACCTGGCCCCAGGGGAGGACGATCACGGTGAACAGGACCACGGCGTACGCCACGACCACGGGCATCGCGCTGCCCGAGCAGCCGGCCGCCGCACCGGCCCGGGCGGCCTGCGGCCCGGTGCCGGCGCCGGTCGTCCGCGATCTGCGCGACCGCGCCGGCCGCGGCCCGCGCGCGCTGCTGTTCGGCCCTCGCGACCTCGTCGTGGTCACGGGCCTGCCCGGCAGCGGCAAGTCCACGCTGATGCGGCGCACCGTGCCGGGCCCGCGCGTCGACTCCCAGGACACCCGCGACCGCTGGGACCGCCGCATGCCGCGCTTCCTGCCCTACGGGGTGTACCGCCCGCTCGTCCGCCTCGCCCACTACGCCGGGCTGCGCCGCGCTCTGCGCAGCGGCGAGGGGGTCGTCGTGCACGACTGCGGCACGCAGGCGTGGGTCCGCCGCTGGCTGGCCCGCGAGGCCCGCCGCCGGGGCGGCACCCTGCACCTGCTCCTCCTCGACGTCACCCCCGAACAGGCCCTGGCCGGCCAGCGCGACCGCGGCCGCGGCGTCTCGCGCTACGCGTTCCTGCGCCACCGCGCGGCGACCACCCGCCTGCTGCGCGCCGTGGAACAGGGCGAACTGCCCTCGGGCTGCGGCTCCGCGATCCTCGCCGACCGCGACGCGGCGAACACCCTGCACAGCATCACCTTCACGACCTGACCACGGCGCGGCCCATGCACGAGGTTCCGTTCCTGGGCCGTCTGCCGGTCGGGCCACGCGCAGGGGTTCCAGGGCCGTCCGCCGGCCGGGCGGAGCGCGTGGGGCCGGGGCCGTCCGTCGGTCGGGCGGAGCGCGTGGGGCCGGGCTGTGTGCTGGTCGGGCGGAGTGCGGGCGGCCGGGGCCGTCCACCGGGCCGGCTCTGCGTAGGGCCAGGGCCAGGGCCGTTTCGCCGGTCGGGCGGAGTGCGTGCGGCCGGGCCGTCCACCGGGCCGGCTCTGAGTAGGGCCAGGGCCGTCCGTCGGTCGGTCGGGCGGAGCGCGTGGGGCCGGGCTGTCTGCTGGTCGGGCGGAGTGCGTGCGGCCGGGTCGTCCGCCGGGCCGGCTCTGCGTAGGGCCAGGGCCGTCCGTCGGCCGGGCGGGCGGAGCGCGTGGGGCCGGGCTGTCTGCTGGTCGGGCGGAGTGCGTGCGGCCGGGTCGTCCGCCGGGCCGGCTCTGCGCAGGGCCAGGGCCGTCCGTCGGCCGGGCGGGCGGAGCGCGTGGGGCCGGGCTGTCTGCTGGTCAGGCCATGCGCGTGCGGCCGGGTCGTCCGCCGGCCCGGCTCTGCGCAGGGCCAGGGCCGTCCGTCGGCCGGGCGGGCGGAGCGCGTGGGGCCGGGCTGTCTGCTGGTCGGGTGGAGTGCGTGCGGCCGGGTCGTCCGCCGGGCCGGCTCTGCGCAGGGCCAGGGCCGTTCGCCGGTCGGGCCGGGCGCGTGGGCTCGGGGCCGTCTGCCGGTCAGGCGGAGCGCATGGGGCGGGGCCGTCCGTCGGTCGGGCCGGGTGCTTCGGGTCCGGCCCTGCACCCGGCAGCCCGCGGCCGCGCCCCCGGGCCCCCCGTCCGCCGTTACGGAGCCGCTAGCCTTTGGGGCACAGCAGTGGTTCCAGGCAGGCGGTAGGCAGATGGACTTCCCGGCGGACTTCTCCGCGGACTTCCCGGCGCAGACGCAGACCCACCCGCACGGCGGATGGCCCGGCAACGAGCTGGAGGAGGTGCTCTCGGCCTCCCTCGGCGCCGGGCCGTCCGCCGGCGGGCGGATCGTCGAGGTGCTCGGCCGGAGTTTCGTGTGGATCCCGCTGCCCAACGGCGGCGGCCCGCACAGCGGCCCCCTCGACCTGCCCGGCATCGAGATCGACGGCCAGGCGTACGTCCCGGTGTTCAGTTCCGAGGAACAGTTCCGCCAGGTCGCCGGCTCCCACATGCCGTACACCATCGCCCCCGCCGTGGAGTTCGCCCGCGGCCTGCCCCCGCACGCGGGCATAGCCGTCAACCCGGGCGGTGTCGTCGGCATCCCGCTCCCCCCGCCCGCCGTGGCCGAGCTGTGCCGGGCCGGCCGGACCCCCCTGGACGGCCCCGCGAGCGGCGGCCGGGTCCGCCTCTTCGAGCCCGACTGGCAGGACGACCCGGTCGACTTCCTCGCCGCCGCCTCCGCCGAGTTCGAGGCGGCCGGCGTCGTCCTCACCGCCCGCCGCTGCCTCGCCGCCATCGAGACCGCCGACCCGGTCATGTTCGTGGGCGTCGAACTCTCCCAGTGGGAAGGCGACCTGCGGGCCCTCCCCCTGGAGGCCCTCACCCGCGCCGTCACCGCCTCCCCGGCGCCCTGGCCCGTCAACCTCGTCCTCCTGGACGTGGCGGAGGACCCGGTGGGCACCTGGATGAGGGACAGGGTCCGGCCCTTCTACCAGCGGTAGGTCAGTACCCCAGGGGCGCGGGGAACCGCGCGAGAACCTCACACGGCCCGCGCCCGCGAACCGGCACCAAGCCCCGAGCTCCCGGGCGGGCTTAAGCTAGGTCACGGTCGAGGCGTTGTACGAAGGGGCGGTAAAGGTGAGCGCGAGCGGCACGGCCGCGGCCGGACAGGTCGAGCACATGCTGCGCCAGGTCACGCCCGGGCGCTACGACGCCTACGAGGCACTCCTGCGCGCGCTCGCGACCCCGCACACCGGCCAGATCTGGATGCTCCTGTGGCACGGCCAGGCCGGCTCCCCGGACGCCCAGTACGGAAACATGGAGGTCGACGGCTACGGCTACGCCCCCTGTGTCACCTCCGCGCAGGAGCTGTCGGCCAGCGGCTGGAACCGCTCGTACGAGGTGGTCGACGGCGTCGACGTCGCCCGCGCCCTCTACCCCGACCACTACGGCCTCTGGCTCAACCCGCACGCCCCCGGCGGCGGCGTCGGCATCCCCTGGCTCGACCTGCGCCGGATCGCCACGGGCCTGGACCGCCAGCCCGCGGGACCGCTGCGGCTGTCCGAACCCGCCATCGAGATCCCGCAGTTCTACGCCCTGCTCGCGCAGAACGCCCACCGCACCCCGGCCGTCCGCTCGCTGCGCCGCGCCTGGGTGCAGCCCGCGCTCGGGGCGCCGTACCTCGCCATCGGACTGGATGTGTACGACGCCTCGCCGCAGGCCGTGGATTCGGTGCGCGCGATGATGCAGCAGTCCCTCGGCGCCGTACCGGACGGGCTGCCCGTCTCGACCGTCGCGATGTCCGACGAGCACGACCCGGTCGCCATGTGGCTGCGCGCGAGCGCCCGGCCCTTCTACGACCGCGAGGCCCACGCCACCGCCCCCGTCCAGGCCCCGGCCTCGGGCTACGGCTACCCGCCGGCGCAGGGCCGGTACTGATCTCCCGGAGTCGTCCGGAACCCCTCGCAAGAGCGAGACGCAAAAGCGAGAGGCGTTCAGCTCTCCGCGCGTAGATCGGGGCGAATTGGATGCCTCTGCCCTACTATGCCCCTGACACTGCGCGTCCGACCCGCGTTACCCGTTGTCCGGATAACGGAACCCCCCAGACAGCATCACGTTTACGCATCCTTTCACCGCCAAGTCTGGCAACAGATCGCCAAAGCGTTGAAGACTCCCCGCAAGACACGGGCCGGGTCGGTCTCGTGTACGAGACAAACAAAACCGCTACAGCGGCAGCCAGGGGCTCGGCGATCGCCGGCCCGAGAGGGGTCAATCGCACCGTGACCGCACCCATCGAGACCACCGGGGCGGAAGCCGGAGCACAGCCCGAGGCCGTGCTCTCCGGGGTCAAGAAGAGCCAGATCGAGGGGCGCTCGCTCAGCCAGATCGCCTGGATGCGCTTCAAGCGGGACAAGGTGGCGATGGCGGGAGGCATCGTCGTCGTCCTGCTCGTGCTGATGGCGGTGTTCTCCAAACCGATCCAGTGGATCTTCAACCTCGATCCCAACAAGTTCAACCAGGACCTCATCGACCCGGCGCTGCTGGCCCCCAAGGGCGGCTGGGGCGGCATGAGTTGGGACCACCCGCTCGGCGTCGACCCGCAGTACGGCCGGGACATGCTCGCCCGCATCATCGACGGCTCCTGGGTCTCCCTCCTCGTCGCGGGCGGCGCCACGCTGCTGTCCGTGTGCATCGGCACCGTGCTCGGTGTCATCGCCGGCTACTACGGCGGCTGGATCGACAGCGTCATCAGCAGGCTGATGGACACCTTCCTCGCCTTCCCGCTGCTGCTCTTCGCCATCTCGATCTCGGCCTCGGTGCAGGACGGGTTCTTCGGTCTCGACGGCCTGCCGCTGCGCATCTGCGTGCTGATCTTCGTGATCGGCTTCTTCAGCTGGCCGTACATCGGCCGCATCGTGCGCGCCCAGACGATGACCCTGCGCAAGCGGGAGTTCATCGAGGCCGCCACGAGCCTCGGGGCACGCGGCCCGTACGTCCTGTTCCGGGAGCTCCTCCCGAACCTCGTCGCGCCGATCCTCGTCTACGCGACGCTGATCATCCCGACGAACATCCTGTTCGAGGCCGCGCTGAGCTTCCTCGGTGTCGGTATCGCTCCGCCGCAGGCCTCCTGGGGCGGCATGCTCAGCAACGCTGTGGATCTGTACACGGCTGATCCGCAGTACATGTTCGTGCCCGGACTGGCGATCTTCATCACCGTCCTGGCCTTCAACCTGCTGGGTGACGGGCTGCGTGACGCCCTCGACCCTCGCAGCAAGTGATCCATCGAATGAGGGGGCTTCCTCAGGTGAAGACGAGAAGGGTGACCGCCGGCGTTGCGTCGGTCCTGGCACTGTCGCTGGGTGCTGCCGCGTGCGGCGGCGGTGGTGACGACAACGACGGGGGAGGCAACGGCAAGAAGGACGCCGCGCTGAACTCGATCGTCAACGCGTCGGACAAGAAGGGAGGGACGGTCACGTACGAGCACTCGGACGTGCCGGACTCCCTCGACCCGGGCAACACGTACTACGGCTGGGTGCAGAACTTCTCCCGCCTCTACGGCCGGACGCTCACCACGTTCAAGCCGGCGGCGGGCAAGGAAGGCCTGGAGGTCGTGCCCGACCTCGCCGAGTCCCTCGGCAAGTCCAGCCCGGACGCCAAGACCTGGACGTACAAGCTGCGTGCCGGTGTGAAGTTCCAGGACGGCACCCCGGTGACGTCCAAGGACGTGAAGTACGCCATCGAGCGCTCCAACTTCGCGCCCGAGGCCCTGTCCAACGGCCCCACGTACTTCAAGGCCTACCTCGAGGGTGGCGACAAGTACCAGGGTCCGTACAAGGACAAGTCCGCCGAGGGCATCAAGTCCATCGAGACGCCGGACGACCGGACGATCGTCTTCAAGCTGAAGCAGCCGTTCGCCGACTTCGACTACCTGGCGACGTTCTCCCAGACGGCGCCGGTGCCGAAGGCGAAGGACACCGGTGCGAAGTACGTGCAGGCCATCCAGTCCACCGGCCCGTACCAGTTCCAGTCCTACGAGGAGGGCCGCAGCGCCACCCTCGTGCGCAACAAGCAGTGGGACCCGAAGACGGACCCGATCCGCAAGGCCCTGCCGGACAAGATCTCGATCAAGTTCAAGGTCAACCCGGTCACGGTCGACAACAACCTGCTCTCCGACAAGATCACGGCTGACGCGGCCGGCACCGGTGTGCAGCCGCAGACCCAGCCGAAGGTGCTGCGCGGCAAGCTCGCCAACCAGACGGACAGCTCCTACGCGGGCGCCACGCAGTACATCGCGCTCAACGTCAACGTGAAGCCGTTCGACAACGAGCACTGCCGCAAGGCCGTCCAGTGGGGTCTGGACAAGCAGTCCGTCCTGGACGCGATGGGCGGCTCGCCGAAGGGCGACGTGGCGACCACGCTGCTGCCGCCGTCGGTCAACGGCTACACCAAGTTCGACACCTACGCGACCGAGGGTCACAAGGGTGACGTGGCCAAGGCCAAGGCGGAGCTGAAGGCCTGCGGTCAGCCGAACGGCTTCAACACGATCCTCACCGCCCGCTCGGACCGGCCCGCCGAGGTCGCTTCCGCCACGGCCGTCCAGGCGTCGCTGAAGAAGATCGGCATCAACATCGAGATCAAGCAGTTCCCCTCCGGCAAGTACTTCTCCAACTTCGCCGGTGTCCCGTCCTACGTCCACCAGAACAAGCTCGGCATGCTCTCGATGGCGTGGGGCGCCGACTGGCCGACCGGCTACGGCTTCCTCGACCAGATCGTCAACGGTGCCGCCATCAAGCCCTCGGGCGGCAACAACCTGATGGAGCTGGACGACCCGAAGATCAACAAGGCCCTGACGGACGCGATCGCCAACACCGACGACGCGGCCCGCACCAAGGCCTGGGGCGACATCGACAAGATGGTCCTCGACAACGCCTCGGTCGTCCCGCTGATCTACCGCAAGAACCTGCTGCTCCGGCCGACGTCCGCGACCAACGTCACGGTCACGCAGGCCTACCTCGGCATGTACGACTACCTGCTGATGAGCTCCTCGAAGTAATTCAGCAGGCCGGATCCTTTCGAAAGGCAGGTGAAGGCACCGGGTGGCCGCGGCGGACGACCGAGCCGTCGCTCCAGCTCGTGGGCGAGGGCGGTGCCGATGCCCTGGAAGCGCTCGTGGCCGAACTTGTCGATCGCGCCCTTGCCGTAGTCCAT
>NZ_JBEYZD010000119.1:0-14604 GCF_040645895.1 Streptomyces olindensis
GTCTGGTGCGTGCAGCTGCAAGGCGGAGGAGGGAGTCGACGCGGAGCGTCGGCGAGTGACGACAACGCGGCAGATGTGCGCACCAGACCCCGCGTCTGCGGCGTGATCCAAACGACAGGCCCTAGGCTCGCGGCACACCCGTCCGCCGCCGAAGGGACCGACCATGAGCGTCCGCGTCCGCCGTGTCTACGACCCGCCCGAGCGGCGGGACGGGACGCGGGTCCTGGTCGACCGGCTGTGGCCGCGGGGGCTGGCGAAGGCCGCGGCGCGGGTGGACGAGTGGCCGAAGGCCCTCACCCCGTCGACGGAGCTGCGCCGCTGGTACCACGCCGGCGAGGGCTCGTACGAGGAGTTCGCCGGGCGGTACGAGGCGGAGCTGGCCGACGGCGAGGCGGCCGAGGCCCTCGACCGGCTGGGGGAGCTGGCCCGCGCGGGCGACGTGACCCTGCTGACCGCGTCGAAGACGCCGGAGCTGAGTCACGCGGCGGTACTGGCCCGCCTCCTCGGAGCGTGACACACGGCGGTGCCGGCCCGCCTCCTCGGAGCGTGACACATGGCGGTGCCGGCCCGCCTCCTCGGAGCGTGAGGGGGCGGGCCGCTCCGTGCCGTCAGGCGGTCTGCCGGGCCGCCGCCCGGCCGGCCGCGCGCCCGGAGAAGAGGCAGCCGCCGAGGAAGGTGCCTTCCAAAGCGTTGTAGCCGTGGACACCGCCGCCGCCGAACCCGGCGACCTCGCCGGCCGCGTACAGGCCGTCGATCGGGGTGCCGTCGGTGCCGAGGGCCCGCGAGTCGAGGTCGGTCTGGATGCCGCCGAGCGTCTTGCGGGTGAGGATGTGCAGCTTGACGCCGATGAGGGGGCCCGCCGCCGGGTCGAGGATGCGGTGCGGGGTGGCGACCCGGCCCAGGCGGTCGCCGATGTAGCGGCGGGCGTTGCGGATGCCCTGCACCTGGGCGTCCTTGGCGTAGGGGTTGGCGATCTGCAGGTCGCGGGCCTCGATCTGGTGCCTGATCCGGCCCGCGTCGAGGAGCGGCTTGTCGGTCAGCGCGTTCATCTTCTCGACGAGCTGTTCGACACTGGGCGCCGTCACGAAGTCGGTACCCTTGCGCAGGAACGCGTCGACCGGTCCGGGCGCGCCCTTGCCGAGGATGCGTTCCTTCAGGAATCCGGCGCGGTCCTTAGCGGTGATGTCGGGGTTCTGCTCGGAGCCCGACAGCGCGAACTCCTTCTCGATGATCTTCTGCGTGAGAATGAACCAGGAGTGGTCGTACCCGGCGATGTCCTCGGTCGTGCGCAGGTGCTTCAGGGTGCCGAGGGTGTCGTAGCCGGGGAGGTACGGCCCGGGCAGGCGGCGGCCGAGGGCGTCGAACCACATCGAGGACGGTCCGGGCAGGATGCGGATGCCGTGGCCGGGCCAGATCGGGTCCCAGTTCTGCAGGCCCTCGGTGTAGTGCCACATGCGGTCCCGGTTGACCAGCCGGACGCCCGCCTCGGCGCTGATGTCGAGCATCCGGCCGTCGACGTAGGCCGGTACGCCCGTCACCATCTCGTTCGGCGGGGTGCCGAGGCGCTCGGGCCAGTGGCGGCGGACGATGTCGTGGTTCGCGCCGATCCCGCCGCTGGTGACGATGACGGCCTGGGCGGTGAGTTCGAACTCGCCGACGGCGTCGCGGTTGGAGGCGACACCGCGGGGCGAGGCGTCCTCGGCCAGGACCGTGCCGCGCACGCCGCGGGCGGCGCCGTCCTCGATGACCAGGTGGTCGACGCGGTGGCGGTGGTGGAAGGTGAGCAGGCCGTCGCGGGCGGCCTGCCTGGCGTACCGGACGAACGGTTCGACGACGCCGGTGCCGGTGCCCCAGGCGATGTGGAAGCGGGGCACGGTGTTGCCGTGGCCGTGCGCGGTGAGGTCGCCGCGCTCGGCCCAGCCGACGGTGGGCAGGAAGGTGATGCCGTGCCCGTCGAGCCAGGACCGCTTCTCCCCCGCGGCGAACTCGACGTAGGCCCGCGCCCAGCGCACGGCCCAGGAGTCCTCGTCGTCGAGGCGGTCGAAGCCGGCGCTGCCCCGCCAGTCGCTCCAGGCGAGGTCGAAGGAGTCCTTGATGCCGAGGCGCCGCTGCTCCGGCGAGCCGACGAGGAACAGTCCGCCGAAGGACCAGAAGGCCTGTCCGCCGAGGTTGGCGGCGTTCTCCTGGTCGACGAGGGCGACCCTCCTGCCCCTGCTGGTCAGTTCGTGCGCGGCGACGAGGCCGGCGAGGCCCGCTCCGACGACGATGGCATCGGCATCCATGGCGACCGTTCCCTTCTTCAGTTCTCGGTGTGATCGGGGGTGCCGCTGCCGTCGGTCAGCAGGGCCGTGAGCAGTTGCTTCAGCCAGGCGCGGGCGTGCTCCACGTCCCGGTCCAGCAGCAGTTGCGCGGTGACGCCGTCGTACGCCGCGACCACGGCGTGGGCGGCGCCGTCGGTGTCGCCGAGCACGGGGGGCAGGGGGGTGTGCCCGCGGGCGCGGGCGAGCCGGTCGGCGATGGCCTGCCGCAGCCGGGCACGGTGTTCGAGCAGGCTCCGCGCCACGTCGGGGTCGCGGGCGGCGTGCACGAGGAAGTCCGTCTTCACGAGGAGCCAGTCGCGGTCGAGGAGCAGCACCTCGGTGACCCGGTCCACGGCGGCCGGCACGTCGAGGTCGGGCCCGTCGAGGGCGAGGGCCCCGGAGACCTGCTCCGCGATCAGCTCGGCCCGCTCCTGGTAGAGGGCGAAGAACAGCTCGTCGAGGCTGGAGAAGTTGGAGTAGAAGGCGCCCCGGCTGTAGCCGGCGGCCTCGCACACCTCCTCGATCGAGACGTGCCCGAAGCCCTTGGCCGCGAACACGTCGAACGCCGCCCGCAGCAGGTTGGCGCGGGTGCGGACGCGGCGCCTGGTCACGCGGCCGGTGGTTCCCTGCACGGCCACCCCCTTTTCGATACAGGACTGTATTCGATACAGAGGTGTATCGACAGCCTCCGAGCTTAGATAGAACATCTTTTCGATTAAGGGGTACGCTGGCCGCATGGCCAAGCACCACCTCCAAGGCTCCCTCTTCGACCAGGCCGACGAGCTGCGCATCGCCACCCTCGACGGGATCCGCCGCACCGACCTCGGCTTCGGCGCCTGGCTCGACGTGCTGCCCGGGTGGCTCAGCGGCTCCGACGAGCTGTTCGAACAACTGGCCGCCGAGGTGCCGTGGCGGGCGGAACGCCGCCAGATGTACGACCACGTCGTGGACGTGCCGCGGCTGCTCGCGTTCTACGGCGCCGGCGACCCGCTGCCGCACCCGGTACTGACCGAGGCGCGGGACGCGCTGAGCGCCCACTACGCCGAGGAGCTGGGCGAGCCGTTCACCACGGCCGGGCTGTGCTACTACCGCGACGGCCGGGACAGCGTGGCCTGGCACGGCGACCGGATCGGGCGGGGCGCGCGCGAGGACACCATGGTCGCCATCCTGTCCGTGGGAGCGCCCCGGGACCTGCTGCTGCGCCCGATGCGGGGCGGCCGCGCCACCGTGCGCAGGCCCCTGGGCCACGGCGACCTGATCGTGATGGGCGGTTCCTGCCAGCGCACCTGGGAGCACTCGATCCCGAAGAGCACCCGCGCGACGGAGCCCCGCATCAGCATCCAGTTCCGCCCGCACGGCGTGCACTGACCCCGTCCAACGGCCGGGCCGCACGGGGCCGTTGGCCCGGACCCGGCGATTCCGCCGCGTGCGGGGTCTGCTTTTCTTGTGCCGTCGAGTTTTCTTGTCCCGTCGAACCGGGAGCGGGACCACATCACGCGGGGCGATCATGCGGGCAGACGTACACCACGTCGCGGACGGCACCTACCTGGTGCACGGATCCAACACCAACTGGGTGATCCTCACGGAGGGGGACGCCGTCACGCTGGTCGACACCGGGTATCCCGGCGACCGGGAGCAGCTCCTCGCCTCGCTCGCGGCGGTGGGGAGCGCTCCGGAGGCCGTCGCGGCGGTGCTGATCACGCACGCGCACAACGACCACCTGGGATCCGCCGAGTACCTGCGCGCCACGTACGGCACGCCCGTGTACCTGCACGAGGCCGAAGTGCCCCACGCGCGGCGGGAGTTCCTGCACCAGGTGTCCGTCGGGACGGTGCTGCGGAACGGCTGGCGGCCGGGAGTGCTGCCGTGGGCGGTGCACGCGCTCCGCTCGGGCGGCACGGCCCACATCCCCGTCACCGCCCCGCAGGCGTTCCCCGGCGAGGGCGCCCTGGACCTGCCCGGCCGGCCCGTGCCGGTGCACACCCCGGGCCACACCGACGGGCACTGCGCCTACCACGTGCCGGGCACCGGCGTGCTGATATCCGGCGACGCCCTGGTCAGCGGCCACCCCACCTCCCGCGTCGAGGGGCCGCAGCTGCTGCCGGACATGTTCCACCGCGAGCGGTCCCGGGCCGTGGCCTCCCTGGACGTGCTCGCCGCACTGGAGGGCGAGCTGCTGCTGCCCGGCCACGGACCGGTCCACCGCGGCCCGGTCGGGGACGCCGCGCACCGGGCGCGGGAACGCGCCCTCTAAAGTGAGGCGACGATCGGCGGCGAGACAAGGACACCCGGCGCATGGCACTGCAGATCAGCGCGACGAACCCGGAGCACCCCGCGCTCCTGCTGGAGCTGCCGTGGGACGTGCCCCTGGAGGAGTGGCCGGAGGAGTACCTGGTGCCGCTGCCGCGCGGCATCTCCCGGCACGTGGTGCGCTACTCGCGCGCGGGCGACGAGGTGATCGCCGTCAAGGAGCTGGCCGAGCGGCCCGCGCTGCGCGAGTACGAACTGCTGCGCGACCTGGACCGGATCGGCATCCCGGCGGTGGACCCGCTGGCCGTGGTCACCGGCCGCACCGACGCGGACGGCGCCCCGCTGGAGAGCGTGCTGGTCACCCGGCACCTGGGCGGATCGATGCCGTACCGCTCGATGTTCGAGACGACCATGCGCCCGGCCACCATGCACCGGCTGATGGACGCCCTCGCCGTGCTCCTGGTGCGGCTGCACCTGGCCGGGTTCGCATGGGGCGACTGCTCGCTGTCCAACACCCTGTTCCGGCGGGACGCGGGCGCGTACGCGGCCTACCTGGTGGACGCGGAGACCGGTGACCTGCACCCGCAGCTCAGCCAGGGGCAGCGCGAGTACGACCTCGATCTCGCCCGGGTGAACATCAGCGGGGAGCTGCTGGACCTGGAGGCGTCCGGGGCGCTGCACCCGTCCGTCGACCCGATCGAGTTCGGCATGGAGATCTGCGCGCGGTACCGCGGCCTGTGGGACGAGCTGACGCGCACGTCCGTCTACCCGGCCGGCAAGTACCACTACATCGAACGCCGGATCCGGCGCCTGAACGACCTCGGCTTCGACGTGGCGGAGATGCAGATCGAGCACGCGTCGAACGGTGACACGGTCAGTTTCGTCCCGAAGGTCGTCGACGCGGGCCACCACCAGCGGCAGTTGCTGCGCCTGACCGGGCTGGACACCGAGGAGAACCAGGCCCGGCGGCTGCTGAACGACCTGGAGAGCTGGATGGCGACCCAGGACGACTACGCCCCGGGCGACCCCCTGGGGGCCCGCCCGGAGGTGCTCGCCCACCGCTGGGTGCGCGAGGTGTTCCGCCCGACCGTGCGGGCCGTGCCGCTCGAACTGCGCGGCGCCATGGACCCGGCGGAGATCTACCACCAGCTCCTCGAACACCGCTGGTACCTGTCCGAGCGCGCCCAGCACGACATAGGCCTCGACACGGTGGTCGAGGACTACATCGAGAACATCCTGCCGAAGGCGGGCGAGACGCTGCTGCCGACCGCGGAGTGAGCTACCGCTCCCGCGCGGCGTGCGGCACCACCGCCACCGGGCAGTCCGCGTGGTGCAGCACTCCGTGGGCCACCGAGCCGATGCGGGCGCCGACGGCCGTGCGGTGGGCGCGACGGCCGACGACCATCAGCTGGGCCGTGCCGGCCACCGACAGCAGGACCTGGCCGGCGCTGCCCATCTCCACGTGCTCCTCCACCGGCACGTCGGGGAACCGCTCCCGCCAGGGCCGGACCGCGGCGGCCAGGGCCTTCTTCTCGTAGGGCTCCAGTCCCCCGGCCTCGTCGAGGAGCTTCAGCGAGCCCGGGCTGTAGGCGAAGACGGGCGGCAGCGTCCAGGCCCGCACGACGCGCACCGTCGCCCCGCGCGCGGCGGCCGTCTCGAACGCGAAGCGGAGCGCGTCGGCGCTGTCCTCCGGGTCGCCCTGCTGGCCCACGACGACCTCGCGACCGGCGGCTTCGCCCGAGGGCTGGTCGCCGGCCCGGACGAGCACGACGGGCCGGGTGCTCTCGGCGATGACCTGCTGCCCGACCGAGCCGAGCAGGAAGCCGACGATCGGCCCGTGCCCGCGCGAGCCGAGCACCAGCAGCTCCGCGTCGGCAGCGGCGGCGACCAGGGTGCCGACGACCGCGCCCTCCACGACGTCCGTGGTCACGTCGAGGTCCGGGTGCCGTTCGGTGACGGTCGCGACGGCCTCGGTCACGGCGCTGTGCACCCACTCGGCCTGGCCGTCCGCGTCGCCCTCGATCCCCGCTTCGAGCACCTCCTGCGGCTGGTACCGCCAGGCGTGCACCACGCGCAGCGGCCGTGCGCGCCGCACCGCCTCGCGGGCCGCCCAGCCGAGGGCCGCGAGGCTCTCCTGCGATCCGTCCACCCCTGCGGTGATCGGGCGTGTCATCCGGCTGCCTCCTCGTGTAGGTCACTGGCGCTGGTGATCAGTCTTCCCCAACCTCCGCGCATGCCGGGCGACGTGTGGCGGTGATCTCCGTATCCGGGCGTTCCCCGGCGATCGAACATACGATGGGCGGAGGTCGGCGCGGCGCCCCGGGACGCCGTGCCGTGAGTCGACCGCCCGGTGTGGGGGACGTATGGCACAGGCCGCCGATACGGCGCGGACCGTCATCATGACCGTGGACGACGATCCGGGGGTCTCCCGGGCCGTGGCCCGGGACCTGAGGCGGCGGTACGGCGCGTCGTACCGGATCGTCCGGGCGGAGTCCGGCGAGTCGGCGCTGGAGGCGCTGCGGGAGCTGAAGCTGCGCGGCGATCTCGTGGCGGTGATCCTGGCCGACTACCGGATGCCGCAGATGAACGGCATCGAGTTCCTGGAACAGGCCCTGGACGTCTACCCGGGCGCGCGACGCGTGCTGCTGACGGCGTACGCGGACACGAACGCGGCGATCGACGCGATCAACGTCGTCGACCTCGACCACTACCTCCTCAAGCCGTGGGACCCGCCCGAGGAGAAGCTGTACCCGGTCCTGGACGACCTGCTCCAGGCGTGGCGGTCCAGCGACTTCCGGCCCGTGCCCGCCACGAAGGTGGTCGGGCACCGCTGGTCGTCCCGCTCCTCCGACGTGCGGGAGTTCCTCGCCCGCAACCAGGTGCCCTACCGCTGGTACTCGTCCGACGAGCCGGAGGGCCGGCGGCTGCTGGCCGCGGCCGGCGAGGACGGGATGCGGCTGCCGGTGGTGATCACGCCGGACGGGACACCACTGGTCGAGCCGGAGGCCGTCGACCTCGCCGCCCGGGTCGGGCTGGCGACGACCCCGACGGCCGACTTCTACGACCTGGTCGTGATCGGCGGCGGCCCGGCCGGGCTCGGCGCGGCCGTCTACGGCGCCTCCGAGGGGCTGCGGACCGTGCTGGTGGAGCGGTCGGCGACCGGCGGGCAGGCCGGGCAGAGCTCCCGCATCGAGAACTACCTGGGCTTCCCCGACGGCGTGTCGGGGGCGCAACTCACCGACCGGGCCCGGCGGCAGGCCGCCAAGTTCGGCGCCGAGATCCTCACGGCGCGCGAGGTGACGGCCCTGGAGGTCAACGGCGCGGCCCGCGTCGTGCGGTTCTCGGACGGCTCGGCCGTCGCCGCGCACAGCGTGATCCTGGCGACCGGCGTGAGCTACCGGCAGCTGGCGGCGCCGGGCTGCGACGACCTGACCGGCTGCGGGGTCTTCTACGGCTCGGCCCTGACGGAGGCCCCGTCCTGCCAGGGGCAGGACGTGTACATCGTCGGCGGCGCCAACTCCGCCGGGCAGGCGGCGATGTACCTGTCCCGGGGCGCCAAGTCGGTGACGCTGCTGGTGCGCGGCGAGTCACTGGCGGCGTCGATGTCGCACTACCTGATCCAGCAGATCGAGGAGTCCCCCAACATCCGGGTGCGTGCCCGCACGGTCGTCGAGGAGGCGCACGGCGACGGCCGGCTGGAGCGGCTGACCCTGCGGGACGTGGACAGCGGGGAGAGCGAACAGGTCGACGCGCAGTGGATGTTCGTGTTCATCGGCGCGGCCCCGCTCACGGACTGGCTGGACGGCACGGTGCTGCGTGACGAGCGCGGCTTCATCCTCGCCGGGCCCGACCTGACCGCCGACGGCCGTCCGCCCGAGGGCTGGGAGCTGGACCGGCCGCCGTACCACCTGGAGACCAGCGTGCCCGGCGTGTTCGTGGCGGGCGACGCCCGCTCCGAGTCCGCCAAGCGGGTCGCGTCCGCCGTCGGAGAGGGAGCCATGGCCGTGATGCTCGTCCACCGGTATCTGGAGCAGTCGTGAGCGGGCGGGCCGTGCCCTGCAGCCCGCAGGAGATCGGCTCCCTGTTCCTGTTCGAGAAGCTGACGCCCGAACAGCTCGGGCGGCTGTGCGCCGAGGGGCGGGTCGAGCGGTTCGAGCCCGGGCCGGTGTACACCGAGGGCGACCCCGCCACCTGCTTCTACGTGCTGCTGGAAGGCACGGTCGTGCTGTACCGCCGGGTCGGCGGGGACGACGTGGAGGTGACGCGGACCTCGCAGCGCGGGGTGTACGCGGGATCCATGCAGGCGTACCTGGGCGACCGGGTGCGGCAGGTCTACAACAACTCCATGCGCGTCACCGAGCCGACGCGGTTCTTCGTGCTGCCCGCCGACACCTTCGCGCAGATCATGCAGGAGTGGTTCCCGATGGCGGTGCACCTGCTGGAGGGGCTCTTCTTCGGTTCGAAGAACACCCAGCGGGCCATCGGGCAGCGCGAACGGCTGCTGGCGCTGGGGTCGTTGTCCGCCGGTCTCACGCACGAGCTCAACAACCCGGCCGCGGCGGCCGTGCGGGCGACCGCGACGCTGCGGGAGCGGGTGGGCAAGATGCGGCACAAGCTGGCGGTCATCGCGCAGGGGTCGTACTCCCCCGAGGTGATGGCGAAGCTCATCGACATCCAGGAACGCACCGCCGAACGGGTCGCCAAGGCCCCCGTGCTCAGTCCGCTGGAGGCCTCCGACCGGGAGGACGTGCTCACCGACTGGCTCGACGACCGGGGCATCCCGGACGGCTGGCGGATCGCGCCCACGTTCGTGCAGGCCGGTCTCGACGTGGACTGGCTCGACCAGGTCGCGGCCGCCGTGGACGAGGAGATGCTGCCGAGCGCGATCGGCTGGCTGAACTACACCGTCGAGACCGAGCTGCTGATGGACGAGATCCACGACTCGACCACGCGCATCTCGCACCTCGTCGACGCGGCGAAGCAGTACTCGCAGCTCGACCGGGCGCCCTTCCGGCAGGCCGACGTGCACGAACTCCTCGACTCCACGCTGCTGATGCTGTCGGGCAAGATCGGCCCGCAGATCAAGGTCGTCAAGGAGTACGACCGGACGCTGCCGAAGGTCCCGGCGTACCCGGCGGAGCTCAACCAGGTGTGGACGAACCTGATCGACAACGCGGTCTCGGCGATGAACAGCGCGGGCGGCGAGGGGACGCTGACCGTGCGGACCGCGCGGGACCACGACCGGCTGCTGGTGGAGTTCCGGGACACGGGCGTCGGCATCCCGGCGGAGGACCGGGGGCGTATCTTCGACCCGTTCTTCACGACGAAGCCGGTGGGCGAGGGGACCGGGCTCGGGCTCGACATCTCCTGGCGGATCGTGGTCGACAAGCACCACGGGAGCATTCAGGTGGCGTCGGAGCCGGGGGACACGCGGTTCCAGGTGCTGCTGCCGCTGACGGCGGTCGAGGAGGAGTCGGCATGAGTGGTGGGAACGGGATCGATCCGAGTGTGCCGCCGAGCGGCAGCGGGTGCGTGGAGTGCGACGCGGCCGGGGGGTGGTGGTTCCATCTGCGGCGGTGTGCGCAGTGCGGGCACGTGGGGTGTTGCGACAGCTCGCCCGCGCAGCACGCGACGGCTCATTTCAGGGAGTCGGGGCATCCCCTGGTGCAGAGCTTCGAGCCGGGTGAGGGCTGGTACTGGGACTACTCGACGAACGAGTTGTACGAGTCGGGGCCGGAGCTGGCTCCGCCGGTGAGTCATCCCGCGGATCAGCCGGCGCCGGGGCCGGTGGGGCGGGTGCCGGTTGATTGGGCGAGGGTCTTGCGGGCCTAGGGGCTCGGGTCTCGTCGTTTCGTGGCGGCTGCGGGTCGTCTGTGGTTGATCGCGCAGTTCCCCGCGTCCCCAAGAGAGTTGGTCGAGTGCCGAACATTTCCTTCATCACGCCGGTTGTCGGGCGGCAAGCCGAACTGGACCGGCTCTCAGGCGTGCTGGAACGTGCTCGTGCCGGTGAGGCGCGGGCCGTGCTGATCGCCGGGGACGCCGGGGTCGGTAAGACCCGGCTGCTGGACGAGGCCGGTGGGGTGGCCGCTGACGCCGGAATGACGGTGGTCACCGGGCATTGCGTGGACCTCGGGGACGTCGGGTTGCCCTATCTGCCGTTCACCGAGGTGCTGGGTGTGCTCGCCGCCGACGAGCGGTTCGCTCCCGCCCTGGCCGCTCACCCGGTCGTCGAGCGACTGCTGGGGGCCGGGACCGGTTCGGCACGGGACGTCGACGGGCGGTTGCGGCTGTTCGAGGGGATGGCGGGGCTGCTGGCCGACGCGGCGGAGGTCGCCCCGCTGCTGCTCGTGCTGGAGGACCTGCACTGGGCCGATCAGTCGTCGCGGGACCTGCTGCGGTTCCTGCTCGGCCGGGGCGTCCTGCGGCACCGGCTGGCGGTGTTCGCCTCGTACCGGGCGGACGACCTGCACCGCCGGCATCCGCTGCGGCCGCTGCTGGCGGAGCTGGTGCGGCTGCCCGCCGTGGAGCGGCTGGAGCTGCGCCCGCTCGCCGACTCCGAGGTCGACCGGCTGGTGCGGGCCCTCGAACCAGGTCCGCTGCCGGACGCCACCGTACGGCGGATCGTGGAGCGGGCCGAGGGGAACGCCTTCTACGCGGAGGAGCTGCTCGCGGCCACCGACACGGAGGCGGGCGGGGTGCCGAGCGGACTCGCCGACGTGCTGCTGATCCGTTTCGAGCAGCTCTCCGACACGGCCCAGCAGGTGCTGCGGACCGCGGCCGTCGCCGGGCGCCGGGTGGAGCACGACCTGCTGCGGGAGGCGGTCGGGCTGCCCGAGGAGGCACTGGAGTCGGCGCTGCGCGAGGCGGTGGGGCGGCAGCTCCTCGTCGCCGGGGACGACGACACGTACTCGTTCCGGCACGCCCTGGCCCGCGAGGCCGTCTACGCCGATCTGCTGCCCGGGGAACGGGCGAGGCTGCACGGCGCGTTCGCGCGGCTGCTCGCCGGGCGCGGGCGCCGGGCCGAGAGTGCCGCCGAGCGCGCCCACCACTACCGGGAGAGCCATGACCTGGCCGAGGCGCTGGCCGCTTCGCTGGAGGCGGCCGACCACGCCCAGCGGGTCGGGGCGCCGGCCGAGGAGCAGCGGCACCTGGAGGCGGCCCTGGACCTGTGGCCGGCCGTCGGCGCCGAGGACCGGCCCTCCGGCGGGGGCGTCGACCGCGTGACGCTGACGCTGCGCGCCTCGGCGGCCGCCGCGCACGCCGGCGAGTTGCACCGGGCGGTCTCCCTCGCCCGGTCCGCGCTGGCGGAGCTCGGGCAGGACGCCGACTCCGAGCTGGCCGCCCGGGTCCGCTACACCCTCGCCGGGAACCTGCTGAGCGTGGACAGCCTGACGGCGGCGTTCGCCTACAGCAGCGAGGCGCTGGCGATGATCCCCGAGGAGCCCCCGTCGGTCACCTGGGTGTGGGCGGCGGCCACGCACGCCATGGCCGCGCGGCACGTCGGGGAGAACGAGACCGCGCTGCGGGTCGCCCGGCGGGCCCTGAGCGTGGCCGAGGAACTGCGGGTGACCGACGCCCAGGCGGACCTGCTGATCTCCCTGGCCGTCTTCGGCGCGGGCGGGCGGCGCGGCCCCGAGGGCCGGGAGCTGCTGCTGCGGGCCCGGGAGCTGGCCCGGAGTTCCGGCAACGCGGCCGTGGAGCTGCGGGCCCTGTTCAACCTGGCCATGGGCTGCCACGAGAACGGGAACCCGGCGGAGTGCCTGCCCTGGCTGACGGAGGGCCTGGACCGGGCCCGGCGCGCCGGGCTGCTGTCCTCGCCGTACCCGCTGGAGATGCGGTACCTGCGGCTGCTGGTGCTGCACGCGCTGGGCCGCTGGGACGAGTGCGTGCGCGCGGCGGAGGCCGACGCCGATGTGCTGCCGGCGGCCGGCGGGTACACGGTCGGTCCCGCGCTGTACGTGGCGCTGGCCCGCGGCGATCTCTCGGCGGCGGACCGGGCGCGTGCCCTGCTGGAGGGGCCCTTCGACTGGATGGCCACCCTGGTGGCGGGCATCGTGCTCACCGACGCCGCCGCGCTGCGCCGGGATCCGGAGGAGGCGGTGCGGCGGCTGCGCTCCACGGTCGCGGCCCTCACCGACGAGGCGGGCACCCGCCCGGACGTGACGGTCCGGCTCGCCGCCCTGGCGCTGTCGGCCGTGTCCGACGCGGCCGTCGAACTGCGGCTGACCGGCGACGAGTCCGGGGCGCGCCACTGGGCGGGCACGGCGACGGAACTGGTGGAACTGGCGCGGGCCGTCGCCCGCCGCGGGCAGAACGACACGCCGCAGGGCCCCGAGGGGCAGGCGTGGCTGGCCCGGGCCGAGGCGGAGTGGGTACGGGCCGTGTCGGGGCCGGACGCGGCGGCCTGGTCGAAGGCGGTGGCGGCGTTCGCCTACGGCGACGCCCACGAGCGGGCGCGGTGCCGGCTGCGGTACGCCGAGGCCCTGGTGGCGGCCGGACGGCGCGAGGAGGCGGCGGAGGAGGCCCGGGTGGTCCGGGAGACCGCCGACCGGCTGGGTGCCGTGCCGCTGCGGGACCAGGTGGAGGCGCTGGTCCGTCGCGGCCGGCTGTCGGACGCACCGGGCAGCCAGGACAAGGCCGGTGTGCTCACCGCGCGCGAGCAGGACGTGCTGCGGCTGCTGGCGCTCGGGCGCAGCAACCGGCAGATCGGCGAGGAGCTGTTCATCAGCGGCAAGACGGCGAGCGTCCATGTCTCCAA
The DNA here is from genome assembly GCF_040645895.1 of Streptomyces olindensis. Taxonomy (NCBI): domain Bacteria; kingdom Bacillati; phylum Actinomycetota; class Actinomycetes; order Kitasatosporales; family Streptomycetaceae; genus Streptomyces; species Streptomyces olindensis. Next base: position 13,309 of record NZ_JBEYZD010000119.1, read on the forward strand.
CATCCTCGCCAAGCTGGGCGCTTCGAGCCGCGGCGAGGCGGTGGCGGTGGCCTACCGGGAGGGCCTGATCGCCCCGGAGCCCTCGGCGTCCTGACGACCGCCCGGCCCACCAGGCGGTGGCGGACACCCTGACCTGGCTCCATCCGGCACGTCGTGAACGACCGGGGCGGGCCGTCGAACTCGACGACGAACGTGGCGAACCCGGTCGCGTATCCCTGAACCGGGCTAGCCGTTCCGGCAGTCGAGGCTCCGCAGGTCGATGGCGTCGGCCATCGCCTGCATCCCCTTGTCGTTGGGGTGCAGGTGGTCGCCGCCGTCGAGGGCGGGCATCATCCGCTCGGGGTCGTAGGGGCTGCGCAGGACGCGGTCGAAGTCGGTGACGGCGTCGAACGCGCCGCTGTCACGGACGAAGGCGTTGACCTCCCGCCGTACGGCCTCCCCGGCCGGGTCCCATTCCTGCCAGCCCTTGTACGGGGCGATCGTGGCGCCGACGACGCACTTGCCGGCGGCGTGCGCCCGGTCGATCAGCCTGCGGTACCCGGCGATCAGCTCGTCGGCCGTGGCGCCCGGCTCGGCCTTGATGTCGTTGACGCCCTGGAAGAGGAAGACCGTCCGCACACCGGGCAGCGAGAGCACGTCCCGGCTCAGGCGGTTCAGGGCGCTCTGCCCCGGCACGTCGGTGAGGACCCTGTTGCCGGCGATGCCTTCGTTGGCCACTCCTTCGACGGTGCCGGTGGCGGACCCGGCGAGCCGGCGGGCGAGGTAGTCGGGCCAGCGGCGGTTGCGGTCGGTCGTGGACTGCCAGCCGTCGGTGATGGAGTCACCGAGCGCGGCGACCGCGCCGGTCCCCTCGCGGGGCCGTACGGTGACGGCGTCGAGGTAGAACCAGGATCCGGTGCGCTGCTTCCAGTGCGCCGCGCTCTCCTCCGCGGCGTGGTCGCCCTCCGTGGTGTACGACGTCTGCATCGCCATCCAGTGCCCGGTGAGCGCGCCGCCCGCCCGGGGGACGTAGAGGCTGACGGCGAGGGTGCCGGCGGCGGGGACGTGGCCGGGCTGCGGGTCGCTGTAGACGATGCCCCCGGCCGGGACGGTGACCGAGCGTGCGCCGCCGAAGGTCAGGCGCCGGTTGCTGCCGGGGACGAGGGCGGCCCCATCCCTTTGCAGACCGGCGTGGACGTTGTCGAACGTCACGGGCTGGTCGCCGAAGGCGTTGGACAGCCGCACCCGCAGGCCGCTGCCGCCGACGCTGGTGTGCACCAGCAGCCGGTAGCCTCGTCCGCCGACCGCCTCGCCGAT
>NZ_JBEYZD010000120.1:0-13429 GCF_040645895.1 Streptomyces olindensis
TACGCGGGCGTCCGCCCGGCACGCCGAGAGCACGCACCGAACGCCGCAGGGCCCGCCCTCCGGGCGAACGACGGGACTTTGCGGACACCCCCTAGAACCGGAGAAAGCCGCTCACCCCTCCGCGATCACGACCGCGGAGGCCACCCCCGCGTCATGGCTCAACGACACGTGCCACGACCGCACTCCCAGTTCGGCGGCCCGGGCGGCGACGGTTCCGCGCACCCGCAGCCGGGGCTGCCCGCTGTCCTCGACGAACACCTCGGCGTCGGTCCACAGCAGCCCGCCCGGCGCGCCGAGCGCCTTGGCCAGCGCCTCCTTGGCGGCGAACCGCGCGGCCAGCGAGGCGACACCCCGCCGCTCCCCGCTGGGCAGCAGCAACTCCCGCTCCACGAACAGCCGCTCGGCCATCGCCGGCGTACGCTCCAGGGACGCCGCGAACCGATCGATCTCGGCGACGTCGATCCCGACCCCGATGATGCTCATGCCGAGCACCCTACGGCTGCCGGGCATTCCCCGCCGACACCGGCTCCGCGCCCGCCGCCTAGCATGATCGGCATGGAATGGGACGGCCTCACCGACCGGGAGCGGTACAACGACTGGTACCTGAAGGACCGGGACCGGTTCTCGGACCTGGCCCGGGACGCCGACTGGGACGGCGTGTTCGCGGAGCTGGCGGAGCATCCCGAGCTGGTCAACCTCGCCCGCCCCGGCAATCGCAGCGGATTCGCGCCGCTGCACCAGGCCGCCTGGCACGGCGCCGGCATCGCCGTCGTCTCCCGGCTGATCGCGCACGGCGCCTGGCGCACACAGCGCACCCGGGACGGACGGCTCCCTGTGGACATCGCACGGGAGCGGGGCCACACGCAGCTGCTGGAACTGCTGGAGCCGGTCACGGTCCGGCAACTCCCCGCCCCCGCTGGCGCGTTGGAACGCCACTTCCACGCGCTGCTGCGGGAGCGCACCGGCAGCTGCTTCGACGAGATCGAGCACCTCCTGCCACCACTGGCCCCTCTGACGGAGGGCCTGGACGTGCGGATCTTCTTCCGGGTGGTCGGCATGATGGGCGGCTTCCACTACCGCCTGCACGCGGACATGGTGCACGTGCGCGCCAGTTCAAGGATGGACGGCGACAACGGGGAGTTCTACCAGGTGACCCCGGACGGCTGGACCAAGCTCCCCTACAGCCCGCAGCCACCGGCGCCCTGGAGCTTCCCGTACTGAACCCCCGATCTTGAACTCCCCCTCCCCCTTGTACAGTTCGCGATGACCGCGATGTGCAAACGGCATCGCACACAACGGGAGGAATGAGCTTTGCAGTTGAAATCCCTGGGCACCGCACTGACCACTGCGGCCCTCGTGGCCACGGCCCTCACCGGCTCCGTCGCCACCGCCGGCACCGCCGCCGCGGCGACGAAGCCGGACTGCAGCAGCGCGCTGGTCAACGTGAAGCCCAAGGCGACCGTCAACCTCCGCAGCGCGCCCAAGACGAGCGCCACGGCTGTCGGCACCTGGAACAAGGGCCAGAAGGGCGGGGTCTGCTTCGGCGACCGCAAGCCCACCACCGGTGGCAGCTACAAGGCCTGCGGCAAGAAGAGCAACAAGTGGTACTTCGGCGGCCCCAACAGCACCAGCAAGGAAGGCTGGGTCCCGGCGACCTGCCTGCCCATCTGAGCCCGAGCGGCTGACGGCCTGACCGGCTGACCGAGGGGGCGAACGGCCGAGCCGTTCGCCCCCTGTTCACGCGCCGGGCACGGTGGCGCGCCCGCTCCGCGACCTCACTCCACGGTCACCGACTTGGCCAGGTTCCGAGGCTGGTCCACCTCGTTGCCGCGCGCCGTCGCCAGCTCGCACGCGAACACCTGGAGCGGCACCGTGGCCACCAGCGGCTGCAGCAGGGTCGGCGTGGCCGGGATCCGGACCAGGTGATCCGCGTACGGCACGACCGCCTCGTCCCCCTCCTCCGCGATGACGATCGTCCGCGCCCCCCGGGCCCGGATCTCCTGGATGTTGGACACGATCTTGTCGTGCAGCACCGACCGTCCGCGCGGTGACGGCACGACCACGACGACCGGCAGGTCCTCCTCGATCAGCGCGATCGGCCCGTGCTTCAGCTCGCCCGCCGCGAACCCCTCGGCGTGCATGTAGGCGAGTTCCTTGAGCTTCAGCGCGCCCTCCAGGGCGACGGGGTAGCCGACGTGCCGGCCGAGGAACAGCACCGTGTTCTTCGAGGCGAGCGTGCGCGCCAGCTCGCGGACGGGCTCCATGGTGCCGAGCACCCGCTCCACCGCGCCCGAGATCGACGACAGGTCCCGGATCACCGCCCGGATCTCGTCGCCCCACTTGGTGCCCCGCACCTGGCCGAGGTACAGCGCGACCAGGTAGCAGGCCACGAGCTGCGTGAGGAACGCCTTGGTGGAGGCGACGGCCACCTCCGGCCCGGCGTGCGTGTACAGCACCGCGTCGGACTCGCGCGGGATCGTCGAGCCGTTGGTGTTGCAGATCGCCAGCACCTTGGAGCCCTGCTCGCGGGCGTGCCGCAGCGCCATCAGCGTGTCCATGGTCTCGCCGGACTGGGAGATGGCGATGACCAGCGTCTGCGCGTCCAGGATCGGGTCCCGGTAGCGGAACTCGCTGGCCAGCTCCACCTCGCAGGGGATCCGCGTCCAGTGCTCGATGGCGTACTTGGCGATCATCCCGGCGTGGAAGGCCGTACCGCACGCGACCACGACGATCTTGTCGATCTCCCGCAGCACCCCGGGCGGGATCCGCACCTCGTCCAGGGTCAGCGAACCGGAGCCGTCGATGCGGCCCAGCAGGGTGTCGGCGACCGCCTTGGGCTGCTCGGCGATCTCCTTGAGCATGAAGTAGTCGTAGCCGCCCTTCTCCGCGGCCGAGGCGTCCCAGTCGACGTGGTACGAGCGGACGTCGGCCGGGCGGCCGTCGAAGCCCGTCACGGTCACGCCGTCCCGGCGCAGCTCCACCACCTGGTCCTGGCCCAGCTCGATCGCGGACCGCGTGTGGGCGATGAACGCGGCGACGTCCGAGGCGAGGAAGGCCTCGCCCTCGCCGACTCCGACCACCAGCGGCGAGTTCCGCCGTGCGCCCACCACCACGTCCGGCTCGTCGGCGTGCACCGCGACCAGCGTGAACGCGCCCTCCAGCCGCCGGCACACCAGCCGCATCGCCTCGGCGAGGTCCGCGCTGGAGGAGAACTCCTCGGCGAGCAGATGCGCCACGACCTCGGTGTCGGTCTCGGAGGCCAGCGCGTGCCCCCGCTCCTCCAGTTCGGCCCGCAGGGCGGCGAAGTTCTCGATGATGCCGTTGTGCACGACGGCGACGCGGCCCGCGTTGTCGATGTGCGGGTGGGCGTTGGCGTCCGTCGGGCCGCCGTGGGTGGCCCAGCGGGTGTGGCCGATGCCCGTCGTGCCCGTCGGCAGCGGCCTGCCGTCCAGTTCCTTCTCCAGGTTGAGGAGCTTGCCGGCCTTCTTGGCCGTGGCCAGCCCGCCGTCGGCCAGGACGGCGACACCCGCCGAGTCGTAGCCCCGGTACTCCAGCCGCTTCAGCCCGGCCATCACGACCTCGAGCGCCGACTGCGGCCCCACGTATCCCACGATTCCACACATGGGCGGCAGCTTAGGGTCGATTCCCGTGCCGAACCGGCCGTAGCGTGCCCGAAATCGGAAATTCCCACCGGGGTACGAAGGGCTGAGCCCCCGCTGTCAGACTTTCGCGCGATACGCCCTCATGGCCAGCGGATAGAAGACGAGCGCGATCCCCGCCGCCCAGACCAGCGACCACAGCACCGGCTCCGCCACCGGCCCGCCGAGCAGCAGCCCGCGGAAGGCGTCGGACAGATGCGTGACCGGGTTCACGTCGCTCCACGCCTGGAGCCAGCCCGGCATGGTGTCGACGACGACGAACGCGCTGCTGGTGAAGGTGATCGGGAAGATGAGCGTGAAGGCGAACGCCTGCACCTTCTCCGCGTCACCGGCCAGCATCCCGATCAGCACGGCGCTCCAGGAGACGGCCGCCGCGAACACCACCACCAGCAGCACCCCGAGCAGGAACCCGCCGAAGCCGCCGGTCACGCGGAAGCCGAGGGCCAGCCCGAGGCCGATCATCAGCAGCATCGCCCACACGTGCTTGGCGAGGTCCGCGGTGATCCGCCCGATGAGCGGGGCGGAGCGGGCGATGGGCAGGCTGCGCAGCCGGTCGAAGACGCCCTTGGTGAGGTCGGTGTTGAGGGCCATGGCCGTGTACATCGTCATGAACAGGGTGTTCTGGACGATGATCCCTGGCAGCGCGTACTTCAGGTAGGCGTCGGGCGACCCCGCCATCTGCCCGCCCAGCACATAGGTGAAGAGGAACACGAACATGATCGGCGTGATGCTGTAGTCGACCAGTTCGAGCGGGTTGTGCTTGACGGCGACGAGGCTCCGCCAGGCCATGGTGAAGGTCTGCCGCAGTCCGGCGAGGGCCGGCACCCGGCCCGAGGAGGTGACCGGTGCCGTGAGGGTGGTGGCGGTCATGACCGGCTCACCGCCTTCTCCAGCTCGCCGTCGTCCCGGACGGCCGCGCCGCCGTCCTGCTCGGGCTCGCCCGGTTCCGCCCGGTGGCCGGTCAGGGCGAGGAAGACCTCGTCGAGCGAGGAGCGGCGCAGGGCCAGCTCACCGACGGCGATCCCCTCCCGGTCCAGCGCGCGCACCACGGCCGGCATCAGCTCGGGATCCTTCACCGGCGCGGTGACCGTCTCGCCCTCAATCCGGGCCTCGGAGCCGGCGGCCCCGGCCACCAGCGCGTGCGCCCGTGCGAGGTCCTGCCCGAGGATCGGCCGCAGCTCCAGCACCTGCCCGCCGACCTGCGCCTTCAGCCGGTCGGGGGTGCCCTCGGCGATCACCCGGCCCTTGTCGATCACCACGATGTCGTCGGCGAGCACGTCGGCCTCGTTCAGGTACTGCGTGGTCAGCAGGGCGGTCGCCCCGTCCGCGATCAGGCCGCGCAGCAGGTCCCACAGCTCACCGCGGCTGTGCGGGTCGAGACCGGTGGTCGGCTCGTCGAGGAAGAGGATGCTGGGCCGGCCGACGAGGCTGGCCGCGAGGTCCAGCCGCCGGCGCATGCCGCCCGAGAAGGTCTTCGCGGCCCGCCCCGCCGCGTGCGTCAGCTGGAAGCGCTCCAGCAGCTCACCCGCCCGCGCCTTGGCCTCCCGTCTCGGCAGTCCCAGCAGCCGGCCGATGAGCAGCAGGTTCTCCGTGCCGGTGAGGTTCTCGTCGACCGCCGCGTACTGCCCGGTGAGCCCGACCAGGGAGCGCACCACCCCGGCCTCCCGGACCACGTCGTGGCCGGCCACCCGGGCCCGGCCCCCGTCGGGCCGCAGCAGGGTGGCGAAGATCCGCACCGCCGTCGTCTTCCCCGCGCCGTTGGGACCCAGCAGTCCGAGCACCGTGCCCTTGCGGGCCGCCAGATCGACACCGGCCAGCGCCTCGGTCTCCCGGAACCGTTTGACCAGGCCTTCCGCCTCTATCGCATACGTCATGGGTCACCCCTCGGGGTCGGTGGACCCCGGGCTGGGCCCACCCTTCCCACAACTGTGACGCACGCCACTGACATTCCTCCCCTTGGCCGGTTTTCTCCCCCGGGGAAGGCCTGAAAGACCCGCGTGACGGATCCCACCTCACCGCCCGTTCGTACGCCCGTAACAATGGACTGTGATCTCTCCGGTCTCCTCGATGCCCCGGAGCGCCCACCGGCCCCGCCCGGAGGCGACTCCCTACGTCGACCTCACCCGAGCCGAGTGGAGCGCGTTGCGCGACAAGACGCCGCTGCCGCTGACGGCCGAGGAGGTCGAGAAGCTGCGCGGCCTCGGCGACGTCATCGACCTCGACGAGGTGCGGGACATCTACCTCCCGCTGTCCCGGCTCCTCAACCTCTACGTCGGCGCCACCGACGGCCTCAGAGGGGCGTTGAACACGTTCCTCGGCGAGCAGGGCTCCCAGTCCGGCACGCCGTTCGTCATAGGCGTCGCCGGTTCGGTCGCCGTGGGCAAGTCGACGGTCGCCCGCCTCCTCCAGGCCCTGCTCTCGCGCTGGCCCGAGCACCCGCGCGTCGAGCTGGTCACCACCGACGGCTTCCTGCTGCCGACCAAGGAACTCCAGACCCGCGGCCTGATGTCGCGGAAAGGTTTCCCCGAGTCCTACGACCGCCGGGCGCTGACCCGCTTCGTCGCCGACATCAAGGCCGGCAAGGACGAGGTCACCGCGCCCGTCTACTCCCACCTGATCTACGACATCGTCCCCGACAAGCGGCTCACGGTCCGCCGCCCCGACATCCTGATCGTCGAGGGCCTGAACGTCCTCCAGCCCGCCCTGCCCGGCAAGGACGGCCGCACCCGGGTCGGCCTCGCCGACTACTTCGACTTCAGCGTGTACGTCGACGCCCGCGTCGAGGACATCGAGCACTGGTACCTCAACCGCTTCCGCAAGCTGCGCGCCACCGCCTTCCAGAACCCCTCCTCGTACTTCCGCAAGTACACCCAGGTCTCGGAGGAGGAGGCCCTCGACTACGCCCGGACGATGTGGCGGACGATCAACCGGCCGAACCTGGTCGAGAACATCGCCCCCACCCGCGGCCGCGCCACGCTCGTCCTGCGCAAGGGCCCCGACCACAAGGTGCAGCGGCTGAGCCTGCGCAAGCTGTGACGTCCGGCGGAAAGACCGCTTAGATGGTCGCCATGCTCCATCTGCGCCTGATCAGTCCGTGCGAGAAGACCGACGACGTGGTGCGGCTGATCGAGAAGACGGTCGGCACCACGCATCTCGTCGTGCTCCCGGACAGCGCCCGCGACCCCGCCGGGGACGTGGTGATGTGCGACGTGGCGCGCGAGGCGGGCGACGACCTGCTCACCGGGCTGCGGGAGCTGGGCCTGGACACCAGCGGTTCCATCGCCGTCGAGTCCATCGACCTGTCCCTGTCCGAGCGGGCCGAGAAGGCGGAGGCCGACGCGCCCGGCGAGGGCGCGGACGCGGTCCTGTGGGAGCACCTGACCGACGCGACGCACGAGGAGTCCACCCTCTCCGTCACGTACCTCGCGTTCATCACGCTCGCCACGATGATCGCGGCCTGCGGTGTGGTCCTGGACAACGCGATCCTGATCGTGGGCGCCATGGCGGTGGGCCCGGAGTTCGGCCCGCTCGCCGGCATCTGCACGGCGATCGTCCGCCGCCGGCCACGCCTCGCCGCGCGCTCGCTCATCGCCCTGCTCGTCGGCTTCGCGGCGGCGATGGCGGTGACGGTCGGCTTCAGCCTCTTCATGGACGCGGTCGACCTGTTCAGCAAGGCCCAGCTGCGGGCCGACCGCCCCAACACCGGCTTCATCTACGCCCCCGACTGGTTCTCCTTCGTCGTGGCGGTCCTGGCCGGCATCGCCGGCACCCTCTCCCTGACGTCGGCCAAGTCGGGCGCCCTGGTCGGCGTGGCCATCTCGGTGACCACGGTCCCGGCCGCCGCGAACGCGGCCGTGGCCCTGAGCTACGGCAACATGAACCAGACCTGGGGCTCCACGGAACAACTCCTGCTGAACCTGCTGGGCATCATCCTCGCGGGCACGGCGACGCTGGCGGCCCAGAGGTGGTTCTGGTCCCGACAGCGCAAGAACACGCCCTGAGGAGCACCCCCCTCAGGGGCGCGGGGAACTGCGCGACAAGCCACGACGCGCCCGCGGCCCGCAGAACCCCCGCCCCCTGCCCGGCTCCCTAACCCAGCGCGGACTTCACCGAATCAGCCAGCCGCCCCGCCACCGACCGAGCCTGCTCGATGTCGGCGGCCTCCACCATCACCCGGACCAACGGCTCGGTCCCGGAGGGCCGCAGCAGCACGCGCCCGGTCGACCCCAGCTCCCGCTCCGCGTCGGCGACGGCCGCCGCCAGCTCCGCCGACGTCTTCACCCGCGACTTGTCCACGTCCGGCACATTGATCAGCACCTGCGGCAGCCGCTCCATCACGGAGGCCAGCTCCCGCAGCGGACGCCCGCTCCCGGCGACCCGCGCCGCCAGCATCAGCCCGGTCAGCGTCCCGTCCCCGGTCGTCGCGTGGTCGAGGATGATCACGTGCCCGGACTGCTCGCCGCCGAGCGCGAACCCGTGCTCCTTCATCTCCTCCAGCACGTACCGGTCGCCCACGGCCGTCTGCACCAGCCGGATGCCCTCGCGCTCCATGGCCAGCTTGAAGCCCAGGTTGGACATCACCGTCGCCACGACCGTGTCGGACCGCAGCGCGGACTGTTCCCGCATGGCCAGGGCGAGCACGGCGAGGATCTGGTCCCCGTCCACCTCCTCGCCGGTGTGGTCCACGGCGAGGCACCGGTCGGCGTCACCGTCGTGCGCGATGCCGAGGTCGGCCCCGTGCTCGCCGACGGCGGCCTTGAGCAGGTCCAGGTGCGTCGAGCCGCACCCGTCGTTGATGTTGAGCCCGTCCGGCTCGGTCCCGATCGTGACGACCTCGGCACCGGCCCGCCGGAACGCCTCGGGCGAGACGCGGGCGGCCGCGCCGTGCGCCTCGTCGAGGACGACCTTCAGCCCGTCGAGCCGGTTCGGCAGGACGCCCAGCAGGTGCTCGACGTACCGGTCGAAGCCCTCGCCGTACTCGCGCACCCGGCCCACGCCGGCGCCGGTCGGCCGGTCCCACGGGGCGCCGGTGCGGTGCTCCTCGTAGACGGACTCGATCCGGTCCTCCAGCTCGTCGGCGAGCTTGTGGCCGCCGCGGGCGAAGAACTTGATGCCGTTGTCGGGCATGGCGTTGTGGCTCGCGGAGAGCATCACACCCAGGTCGGCGCCGAGCGACCCGGTCAGGAACGCCACCGCGGGCGTCGGCAGCACACCGACGCGCAGGACGTCCACGCCGGCGCTGGCGAGGCCCGCGACCACGGCGGCCTCCAGGAACTCCCCGGACGCGCGCGGGTCACGCCCGACGACCGCCGTCGGCCGGTGTCCCTCGAACGTGCCCGCCTCGGCCAGTACGTGCGCCGCGGCCACGGAGAGGCCCAGCGCCATCTCCGCCGTCAGATCCGCGTTGGCGACACCGCGCACGCCGTCCGTGCCGAAGAGTCGTCCCACTGTGCTGTCCTCCGAATTGCTGAAGAGAATGCGGCTCACATCCCCAAGTACATCCCTGAGACTGTCCGGGGGCGGTAGGGGTTGTGTAAACGAACCGCCCCGGCAGCACAGTTTGTGCCGCCGGGGCGATCGTTGCGAAGCCAGTCGCCAGGACAGGCGACGCGATTAGCGCTTGCTGTACTGCGGGGCCTTGCGGGCCTTCTTCAGACCGGCCTTCTTGCGCTCGACCGCACGGTCGTCGCGGCGGAGGAAGCCGGCCTTCTTCAGCGGGCCGCGGTTGTTGTCCACGTCGGCCTCGTTCAGCGCGCGGGCGACACCGAGACGGAGCGCACCGGCCTGACCGGAGACACCGCCACCGGCGATGCGGGCGACGACGTCGTAGCGGCCCTCGAGCTCCAGCACCTTGAAGGGCTCGTTGACTTCCTGCTGGTGCACCTTGTTCGGGAAGTAGTCCTCGAGGGTGCGACCGTTGATCTTCCACTTGCCGGTGCCCGGGACGATCCGGACGCGGGCGATGGCGTTCTTGCGACGGCCCAGGCCGGCGGCCGGCTGGGGCTCGCCGAAGCGGGAGGCCATGGACTCCGAGGTGTACTCGCCCTCGACGGGGACCTCGGACTCGGTGGTGTAGCTGTCGATGTCAAGCTCTTCGAGCGGCTGCTCGGCAGTGGTCTCGGCCACGATTCTCCTCAGATTCTCTTCAGTCTTAGGGGGTGGCCGGACTTACTGCGCGACCTGGGTGATCTCGTACGGCTGCGGCTGCTGCGCGCCGTGCGGGTGCTGGTCACCCTTGTAGACCTTCAGCTTCGAGAGCATCTGACGGCCCAGAGTGTTCTTGGGGAGCATGCCCTTGACGGCCTTCTCGATGGCCTTCTCGGGGTTCTTGTCGAGCAGCTCGTCGTAACGGACGGAGCGCAGACCACCCGGGTAGCCGGAGTGGCGGTACGCCATCTTCTGGGTCCGCTTGTTGCCGGACAGGTGCACCTTGTCGGCGTTGATGATGATGACGAAGTCACCAGCGTCGACGTGCGGCGCGTAGATCGGCTTGTGCTTGCCCCGGAGAAGGGTCGCTGCGGTGGAGGCGAGACGGCCCAGGACGACGTCCTGAGCGTCAATGACGTGCCACTGGCGCGTCACATCGCCGGGCTTGGGGCTGTACGTACGCACGGTTCGTAGCCTTCGCTTCGAGTGAATGGTCCTGAACAGGTCACCGAAACGATCACGACAGCCTTGACCGCACTGCGGTGACGCAAACCGCGTGCTGGTCGCTGGTCATCGGCCCGGTGGACCGGTGTAAGGGCCCGTCCCGTGAGAATGAGCAAGCCAATACACAACGAACAAGCAGAATACCGGGGCGTTCGACAAGGGTCAAAACGCGGGATCACCGCCCGCGATCGGCCACGGAGAGGCACAGGACGGCACACACGGTGACGGCCCTGCGCAGCGTCCGCCGCCGCACCGGCCGCACGAACGGCACCACCGACGACAGCACCACGTCGGCGCACATCCCGGCACCCCACCGCAGCAGGGAACCGCCACCGCGCGGACGACGGAACGCGCGCACCGCCCCGACCAGGACCGATGGCCACACCCCGATTCCGGCCGGGAGCCATGCCGTCAGGCACACCAGCAGCAGCACAGCCGGCAGCAGTCGCCCCAACCACCCGCAGATGTCGCCTTTGCCCGTCGTCATGGGAGGAACGCTAGGGGCTCCGGGGTCGCTCGGGGCGGACCAGCACACCCCATGTCCCGTCTAAGATGCGCCCCATGAGCTTTGGGCAGGGGGGACCTCAGTCCCAGTGGGATCCCTGGAAACCGCAGTCGCAGCAGCCGTGGAACAGCGGCGGCGGCCAGTCTCCGGACTGGGCCGCGCTCGCCGAGGCGTCCGAGGCCCGTAACAAACGACGCCGGCTGCTGCTGGTGGGCGGCGGCGCACTCGCCACCGTCGCGATCGGTGCCGCCGTCGCCGTGGCCGTGGTCTCGGCGGGCGGCGACGACCAGGGGAACAACCCCGCCTCCCTGCCCTCCGCGGACATCCCGAGCGGCTCGGCCTCGGCCCCGTCGTTCGCCCCGACCAGCGCCCCGCCCCCGCTGGACCCGAAGGACTTCATCTCCAGCGCGAAGAAGGACAAGGCCCCGCTCAGCCCGGACACCCTCTTCCCCGGCACCCAGCTGACCATGGCCGGGACGGTGTACAAGAAGGGTCCCACCGCCGACACCAGGAACTGCGCCTCGGCGTCCGGCGGCACGCTCCCCAAGGCCCTCACCGGGAACGGCTGCACCCGCCTGATACGTGCCACCTACTCCAAGGACGGCATCGCCGTGACGGTCGGTGTGGCGGTCTTCGACACCGAGGCCCAGGCCGCCAAGGCCAGGAGCCAGTCCAACAAGCGGAGCTTCGTCAAGTCGCTCTCCGGCGGCGGCGTGAAGCCCTTCTGCGAGTCCGGGTTCTGCCGCACGACCGGCAACTCCTACGGCCGCTACGCCTACTTCACCAACGCCGGCTTCACCAGCGGCAAGGACGTGACACCCGAGGACACCGCGGTCTTCAAGGCCGGCAACGACCTGGCCCAGTTCACGGTCGACCAGATCCACCGCCGCGGCCAGGTCCAGGCGTCCGCCGCTGCCGACCAGTAGGCCTCAGCAGCACCCCGCCGACGGCAGCGACCGCTTGTTCCGCGCCTCCTTGTTGCGCGCGGCGAGCAGTTCGTCGGCCGGGTAGCCGACCTCCTCCAGCGTCAGCCCGTGCGGCCGTACGACGTGCACGGCCGAGTCCCGTACGCCGGCCGCCAGCACCTTCGCGGGCCAGTCCGGCGGCCGGTGCCCGTCCCCCACGAACAGCAGCGCCCCGATGAGCGAGCGCACCATGTTGTGGCAGAAGGCGTCGGCCCGCACGGTCGCGGTGATGATCCCGTCGTCGCCCTTGACGAGACTCAGCTCCTGCAGCGTCCGGATCGTCGTCGCGCCCTCGCGCCTCTTGCAGTAGGCGGCGAAGTCGTGCTCCCCGAGCAGTCCCCGCGCCGCCTCGTTCATGGCGTCGACGTCCAGCGGCCAGTCGTGCCACAGCACGTGGTTGCGCAGCAGCGGGTCGACGCCCCCGGGGTTGTCGGTGACCCGGTACGCGTACCGCCTCCAGACCGCCGAGAAACGGGCGTTGAAGCCGCTGGGCGCCTCCCTGAGGGCCCAGACCCGCACGTCCCGGGGCAGCCGCCCGGCGAGCCTCTTCAGGAGCTTCTCGTGGTGCTCGGCCCACACCTCACGCGGCAGATCGACGTGCGCGACCTGTCCCCGGGCGTGCACCCCGGCATCGGTGCGCCCCGCCACGGTCAGCTCGTAGGTCTCCCGCGACCGCGTCACGGTCCGCAGGGCGTCCTCGATCTCCCCCTGCACGGTCCGCCGCCCGCCGGCCTGCTTGGCCCACCCGGAGAACTCGCTCCCGTCATACGACAGATCGAGCCGGACACGAACGTACCCGGGCGCCGCTTCATCACTCACGAACAGATCCTCTCAGAACACCAAAGGCGGGCCCGCTCCGATCAGGAACGGACCCGCCAACGCCCGCTTCAGGGGCGCGGGGCTGTGTCGACTTGCGGCTCCGCCGCGTGGGCGCGAACAACCACGACGAAGCCGCAGCCGCCGACGCACAGACCCCGGCAGAACGCTTACGCGTCCTTCGACTCCTCGGCGTCCTCGGCCTTGGTCGTGTCGACCTGAGCCTCAGCGGCCTCGGCGTCCTTCGCGGCACGCTTCGTCGCGGCCTCGGCCTCGCCGGTCGCCTCCTGCGCCACCGTCAGACCCTCGACCAGCTCGATGACGGCCATGGGCGCGTTGTCGCCACGGCGGTTACCGATCTTGGTGATCCGGGTGTAGCCACCCGGACGGTTCTCGTAGCGCGGGCCGATCTCGGTGAAGAGCGTGTGGACGACGCTCTTGTCCGTGATGACCTGGAGCACCTGACGGCGGTTGTGAAGGTCGCCCTTCTTCGCCTTGGTGACCAGACGCTCGGCGTACGGACGCAGCTTGCGCGCCTTCGCCTCGGTGGTGGTGATACGACCGTGCTCGAACAGCGACTTCGCGAGGTTCGCGAGCATCAGCTTCTCGTGCGCGGCGCTGCCGCCCATACGGGCACCCTTGGTGGGCTTCGGCATGGTGTTTCTCCTAGGTGTCTGCCCCGGCCGTATCAGGTACCGGGGTCAGTATCCGAGCGAGCGGTTGCCCGTCGGAGATCCGGGGCGTCCTCGGGCCGCTCACCCACCCGCCCGCGGAGGGCGAGGAGTCCGCGGCCGTGCACCTGGCCCGCACCGCCTCGCCCGCGTTCGCCGCCG
>NZ_JBEYZD010000121.1:0-12576 GCF_040645895.1 Streptomyces olindensis
CTGTCAACCTGCGAGTATGCAAAGGGAGTTGCTCCCTCATCACACTTTCATCACAGCAGGAACGGATGACTCCGATCGGTGTGATGGTTCCTCTTCCAGGTCCGGGCCGCAGGACCGGGCCGGTCGCCGCGACGGGCCGCAGCAGCGGCTCCCCGGGTTCGGCCGACCGGGCCGGACGAGCGGCCGGATCGGCGGGCACCGGTGGCTGCTCGGTCCGTACGACCGTCCGCTCCCGTTCCGTGCGGACGACCTCGCGGGCCGCCGGGCGTGCCGGTGCGGGCCGGACCGCGGCGGCCGGTGCGGTGACGGGCCACGGCGGCTCGGTGCCGTCCGGGTCGGACGGGGTGGCCCGGACCGCCTCGATCCGTTCGAACGGCCCGGCCAGCCGCGGCCGTACCCGGACCACGCCGGGGCGCGGGGCGGCGGGTGCCGCGTGCCGGGCGAGCAGCCGGTCGAGGAAGTCGGGCTCCGGCCGCCCGTCCGCGCTGGACTCAGACATCCGCACACAGCTCCAGGTAGTAGCGGCGCCGCAGCGGGCTGAGCGCCAGGATCTCCGGCTCGCTCCAGCCGTAGGCGGTGGCGAGCAGATGGACGTCGAGCAGCAGGTCGCGTGCCCAGGCGTCCAGTTCGGTCCACAGGTAGGAGGCGATGTCCAGCTCGGCCCGGGTGGCCTGCCCGCATTCGGGGCAGGCCACGTTGAGCGTGATGTCACCGCCGGGGTCGGCGGCCTGGGCCGCCTCGGCGATCCGCCGCTGCACGGCGGCGGGCAGCGCGTCCGCGGACACGGACCGCCCGTCCCGTACGGCGGTGACCAGGCACCGTTCCAGCAGGGCCCGGCGGGGGTCGGCCGTCCGGGCCGCCGCCGTCAGGTCGGCGACCCCGGGCACCCGGAACTCGACCTCCCAGCCGTCCTCGGCGACCCGCACCAGCGGCTCGCCGCGATCGGCCAGGGTGCGGGCGAACTCCCCGGCGTCCAGCTCGAACTCCATGTCCGCGCCGCACGCCCCGCACTCCAGGCGCACCTGCATCCGCTCACCGAACAGCGCCCGGCGCAGGGCGAACAGGTCCGCTTCCCGCTCCCCGACCGGCACCGCCAGCAGGGCCTGCCGATCACCGCCCAGGTCCGGCCGGGCGGCCTCGTGAAGCAGCAGGGCACGCCCGGCCGAGTGCTGCGCCAGCCCGGTCTCCCAGGTGGTCAGGAACTCGGCCGCCTGTGTGATGCCCATGCTTCCCCCAACACGTGCCCCGTAGGGGCGCGGGGAACTGCGCGACCAGCCCCCGCGAACCCGCGGACGAACGACAACCCCACCCGGCGCTTCCCAGCGGAGCGCCTACGCCGGGTTCAGGAACGAGGGCTCCTCCGGCTCCGGCACCTCGTAGTCCCGCTCCCAGCCCTCGCACTCGAGCTTCAGCGACTGGATGGCCACCGCGTTGGCGTTGGCGTCCAGTTCGCCGAGGACCTGGTACTCGCTGGGCCAGGTCCGGTACAGCTTGTGGGAGACGGCGACCTGGCCGGCCTCGTTGAGGACCTGGATCACGATGTCCTTGCGGAAGTCCGCGAGGGACACCTCCGAGCCGAGGCCCGCTCCGACCTGCCAGACCTTGTTGGCCCAGCGGTCGAACTCGGGGTCGTGCGTGACGCCGCGCTCCAGGGTGATGCCCTCGAACTCGGAGCGGCCCGGAGACTTGCGCGGGGACGAGGGGTCGCCGCCGTGCCGGTGCTTGACGACCTCGGTGGTCCGCTTCAGGGGACTGATCTTGCTGATGCCCGCGACCGTCCGACCGTCCCACAGGACCAGGAACTTGAAGTTCTTGTACGGGTCGAAGCGATGGGCGTTGACCGTGAACTCTGCCATCGAAATGTCCTCAGGGATTCCTTGGAGCGCTCAGAGCGCGAACTGCCCGGACGTCTGCTGGATCTTGACGACCACGAACTCGGCCGGGCGGACCGGCGCGATGCCGACGAGGACGTTGACGATGCCGTTCTCGATGTCCTCGGCGGTCGTGGTGTCGCCGTCGCACTTGACGAAGTAGGCCTCGCGCGGCGTGCCGCCCTTGAAGGCGCCCTGGCGGAAGAGGGTGTGCAGGTAGGAGGAGGCGGCGAGGCGGATCTGCTGCCACAGGTTCTCGTCGTTGGGCTCGAACACCACCCACTGCAGGCCGCGCTGGAGGCTCTCCTCGACGTGCAGCGCGAGCCGCCGGACGGGGACGTACTTCCACTCGCTGTCGAGGGCGTCGGAGCCCTCCAGGGTGCGGGCGCCCCAGACGACCGGGCCGGTCACCGGGAAGGTGCGCAGGCAGTTGACACCGAGCGGGTTGAGCAGGCCGGTCTCGCGGTCGGTGAGGTCGACGGTGAGGGAGCGCACGCCCGCGAGCCTCGCCTCGGTGCCGGCCGGGGCCTTCCACACGCCGCGCTCGGAGTCGGTACGGGCGATGACGCCCGCGACCGCGCCGGACGGCGGGAAGGAGCGCAGCCGGCCGGTGAGCGGGTCGGTGAGCTGCAGGTGCGGGAAGTACAGGCCCGCGTGGTTGCCGCGGACGGCGTCGAACGCGGCGAGACCCGCGCGGGCCGTGTCCACGCTGACCCAGGTGCCGGGCGCGTCGACGAGCAGGAAGATCCGCCGTTCCCGGCACAGCCGCTGGGCGGCCGAGACGACGGTGACGGCGTCCTCGGTCTTCTCGTACGCGGCGAGTTCGGGCAGCACGAGCAGGTTGACGTCGGCGACGCCGCGCAGCGCCTGGATGCCGGATTTGTCGGCCTCGGAGCCGATGAGGTCGCGGGGGCCGGGCGCCTCGCCGTCCTCGCCGCCCTCCAGCGGGAAGACCGGCGGGTTGACGGAGGCCTCCAGGCCGAGGTCGTTGGCGCACTCGCCGAGGAAGCGGACGACGTCCTCGGGGTCGGTGGAGCCGGCGACGACCTGGATGCGCCGGCCGAAGGCGGTGACCTCGGCACCGGCGAAGGCGTGCTTGCCGGGCGCGTCGGGCAGGGCGCGCAGCTTGCGCTCCAGCAGCAGCGCCAGCTCGGCGACGGAGGACGGGGCCTCGCCGTCGCAGTCGGGGTCGTAGAGGGTGAACTCCCGCTCGACGTCGCCGATCTTGACGGTGAGGTCGACGGCGAGGTCGGGCAACTCGTGCCCGAAGGGCTTGGAGACGGTTCCGGACGGGTCCGGGCGGCCCTCGCCGACGACCTCGACGCGGATCAGGCGCGAGCCGGCGTTGACGACCGTCTGCACGTACCGCCCGTCGGCGGGGTCGGCGGACAGGCCGGTGAAGCTCTCGCGGGCCTCGCCCTTGGCGTCGTGGACGCGCAGGTTGAAGGTCTCGTCGGGGCAGGGCGTGTCGTGGTCGACGGCGATGCGCAGGCCGTTGCCCCAGACGCCGGGTTCCTTGGCGTGCACGGCGAGGACGCGGCTCTCGCTGTGGCCCTCGGTGGACTCCAGCGTGACGCAGGCGGCCTTGCCGCTGCCGGCCTTGGCGACCCGGACGATCACGGCGACGGTGCCGCCGTTGCCGAAGAACTGGTGGACGGCGTAGCCGACGGCGCTCTGGGCGCTCAGGCCTCCGAAGCGGCGCTCGAACTCGGTGAAGCTGGTGACGCGGACCGGCTCGTTCAGCGGGCCGCGCCGGGTGTGCCCCACGAACGCGGTCACCGACGTGGTCAGGGTCGAGATGGTGCGGGTGCTGCTGGGAAGCTCTTCGACGTAGACACCGGGATACGTCGGCTTGGCGGCGCTCACTGCACTCATCGGCATTCCCCCTCCTATCCCTGTCTCGGGCACCGGATGAAGGCACCAAGAGAGGGTGAGGGAGGCAGACGTCGCGGATCGTGCGCGCGGCTCCACACACCTCGTCGGCGGTGGTCACGCGCACTTCATCAGTTCCCCCGTCAGTGCCCGTGCTGTCGGTCGCACGGGCCAAGCAGCTCGCTTGTGACTCCTGATGCTCAAGTGCTCAACCCACCTTCTTGCGTTCGGAGTTGGCCGAACAAGACGGGTTCTGGCCAGCAGGGAAGAAGGTTTTGTGAAGGCAAACTTCCCGGATTCGCACATCGTGCCCGCGTGCCCCCGGGGACTGGTCCACACCTCCTGCACAAGGGGCGCGGCGGCGGGCGGGAAGACATGCCTGGGAGACCCGCGTCTCCGGCCGTGGCGTCCTCTCCGCCCGGCGCGCTCCCCGGGTTCTCCCCGAGTCGCACACCGGCCAGTGGCCGGTTTCGTCGGGGCACCATGGACGCGCACGGAGTTGACCGATGCCTTACGGGTCGCACCTTCGAGTGCCCCCTTTCGACCGGGACATGCCCGATGAAAACGCCAGACCGCGCCACCCCTTCCAGCCCGTAGAAATATCTACGAGCATGGCCAGGGCCGGGCGGCACGCGGAAACCCCGCGGGTCACCGGCCCGTGTCCCGCGCGCGCCCTCGCGGCGCCGCCGACTGCGCCTGGGGTGGCCATGCAGAGCGTCATGTGGAAGCAAGCCGTCGAGTGGCTGGCCGCGGCGGCCACGGACCCACAGGAGTGCAAGCGGGAGTGGGACCACGGCACGGGGACGGCGGTCGTGGAGGCCGGACGCTACTGGGACGTGCTCAGCGTCCCGGACCGGCTCGGCCTGCTCGCCCTGGACATCCTGTGGCGCGACCCCTTGAAGGTGCCCGGACCCACCCTGGTGGATTCCGCCGCGCGCAGAGTGGGGTTCTTCCTGCCACCCGATCCGGTCAGCGAGTGGGTCGG
This sequence comes from Streptomyces olindensis, assembly GCF_040645895.1. Classification (NCBI taxonomy): domain Bacteria; kingdom Bacillati; phylum Actinomycetota; class Actinomycetes; order Kitasatosporales; family Streptomycetaceae; genus Streptomyces; species Streptomyces olindensis. The sequence goes on from NZ_JBEYZD010000121.1 coordinate 4,729, forward strand.
CTTCGGTGTCCGGCACGTCGGCCGGGGTTCCTGGGTCGCCGTGCCACCGCCGTACCGGCCGGCCGGACGCCTGGAGTGGCTCGTCCCGCCGGACGGCACGGGCACGCTGCACCGGCCGGGCACCCTCGAATCGGCCCTGCGCGAGGCCACCGGCACCCTCGCCGTGCTGGCACCGGTCAGCGCGGACCCCGTGGTGCCGGACGGCTGGTGAGGCGGGGGCCGGAGGGGACGACCGGGCCCATGTGCCGGCCGGCGGTCCACGAGGTGACGGCGGTCCAGGTCTCGCTCTCGGCCGGCGCGGCGAACGAGACCCACTGCCCGTCGTGGTGCTCCGGGACCGTGTGTCCGCGGGCCTCCCACTCGGCCACCAGGGCCGCGTAGATCGGCGGGTGGCCCGCGTACGCGCTGGTGAGTTCGGCGTACGGCCGGGGCGCGGTGTCGGCCGCGAGAGGGCGCCGCGCCGTCTCAGTACTGTCCATGCCCGGGCAACGCGGCGCCGAGCGCCGGTGGTACGCGGCCCGGACCCCGTCCGTCGGGTCGAGTGAAGCCGTCACCCGGACGGCGGCATGCGGGCACCGGACAAACATCCAGTCAGGCGGTCGCCCGTTCAGCGCACGCCCGGCTCCCCTCGCGCGGGCGTCCTCCGATCGAACAGGGTTCTCGCCCCGGGGGCGGGAATCCGGTAACACTGTCGTCACGCCGACGACCGGCCCGGGGAACCGATCCCGGCGCCGGCCGTCCCGGGACGACGGCGGGGAGAGGCCATGTCACAGCGCCCTGACCTCCGGCAGCGCAGGGCCGTGCTGGAGCACGAGTGGTCCCGCTGGGTGCCGCGGCTGAGCGTTCCGGGCACCCGGCCGGGCGGCAGCGCCGCGCTGCGCCACGAGGTGACCGAGTCCTGGGCGCGTTCGCTCGGCAGCGTCGACCCCGCCCGGGACAGCGCCCCGGTCACCGACGGCGGCCGGGTGCAGCAGCGCTGGACGTCCTCGCCCCTGTACCGGCCGGTCTCGGCTCTCGCCGGGGAACTGCACAGCATCGCCGAGGACGCCGGGTTCGTCACGGCGGTCACCGACGAGTCCGGCACCATCCTGTGGACCTGCGGCGGCCCGACCATGCGCCGCCGGGCCGAGCGGGTCAACTTCGCGCCGGGCGGCCGGTGGGACGAGCAGGCCATGGGCACCAACGCCCTCTCCCTCGCCCTGCGCAGCGGCCGGCCCAGCTCCGTCTTCTCGGCCGAGCACCTCGTGTCGGCGCTGCACGGCTGGGTCTGCTACTGCGCCCCCGTGCACGGCCCGGACGGTCGTGTCCTCGGCGTGCTGGACCTGTCCACGACCTGGGACCGCTCGCACCCCCTGGCCATGTCGACCGTACGCACCCTGGTGTCCACGATCGAGGCCCGCCTCGGCCCCGAGGCGGTGTCCGGCCCGGGCCAGGTCCGGCTCACCTGCCTGGGCGACGAGCGGGCCGTGCGGGAGGGCCGGCGACTGGCCCTGCGCCCCCGCCAGCTGGAGATCCTCACCCTGCTCGCGCTCGAACCCGAGGGCTTCTCCCCGGAGCGGCTGCGCGCCGCCCTGTACGGCGACCGGCCGGTCACCGCGTCCACCTTCAAGGCGGAGATCTCCCACCTGCGCCGCGCCCTCGGCGGCGGCATCTCCCCCCGCCGCTACGCCCTCACCACCCCCGTGTCCTGCGACGCCGCCGATGTCCTGCGTGCCCTGGGGCAGGGCGACACGGACACCGCCCTGCGCCTGTACGGCGGCCCGCTGCTCCCCCGCTCCGAGGCACCGGGCATCGAGGAGTGGCGCACCCGCCTGGGCGTGGCCGTACGCGAGGCCGTACTGGCGAGCACGCGCCCGGAACACGCCCTGCGCTACGGCGAACGCGCCCCCTACGACGCGCAGATCCACGAGCACGCGCTGCGGCTGCTCGGCCCGGAGGACACCCGCCGGGCGATCGCGGCGGGACGGCTCACGACGGCCCTGCGCGACTGAGCACCGCACGGCGCCAACCTTGCGCCAACCTCCCGGTCGCACAGTGAGGGGCGTCACGACGGCGTGGGCCGTCACCGCCCTTCACCGAGGAGAGCCGCCATGGTGTACGCGCAGCCAGGAACGGACGGCAGCATCGTCACCTTCGCCCGCCGCTACGACAACTTCATCGACGGCGACTTCAAAGCCCCCGTGGAGGGCCGCTACTTCGAGAACCCGACCCCCGTGACCGGCAAGGTCTTCTGCGAGGTCGCCCGCTCCTCCGCGGCCGACGTCGACCTCGCCCTGGACGCCGCGCACCGGGCGGCCGACAAGTGGGGCCGCACGTCCACCACGGAACGCGCCAACATCCTCAACAAGATCGCGGACCGCATCGAGCAGCACCTGGAGGAGATCGCGGTCGCCGAGACCTGGGAGAACGGCAAGCCGGTCCGCGAGACGCTCGCCGCGGACATCCCGCTGGCCGTGGACCACTTCCGGTACTTCGCCGGCGTCGTCCGCGCGCAGGAGGGCAGCATCGCGGAGATCGACGCCGACACCGTCGCGTACCACTTCCACGAGCCGCTGGGCGTGGTCGGCCAGATCATCCCGTGGAACTTCCCGATCCTGATGGCCGCCTGGAAGCTGGCGCCCGCGCTGGCCGCCGGCAACTGCGTCGTCATCAAACCGGCCGAGCAGACCCCGGTCAGCCTGCTCTACGTCGTCGACCTCATCGCGGACCTGCTCCCGCACGGCGTGCTCAACGTCGTCAACGGCTTCGGCGTCGAGGCGGGCAAGCCGCTGGCGTCCAGCCCGCGCGTGGCGAAGGTGGCGTTCACCGGCGAGACGACGACCGGCCGCCTGATCATGCAGTACGCCAGCGAGAACATCATCCCCGTGACGCTGGAACTGGGCGGCAAGAGCCCGAACATCTTCCTGCCCGACGTCATGGCCGCCGACGACGACTTCCTGGACAAGGCCGTCGAGGGCTTCGTGATGTTCGCCCTCAACCAGGGCGAGGTGTGCACCTGCCCGTCCCGCGCCCTGATCCCCTCGTCGATCTACGACGACTTCATGGCCCGCTGTGTGGAACGCACGAAGGCGATCGTCGGCGGCGACCCGCTGGACCCGGCCACGATGATCGGCGCGCAGGCCGGCAACGACCAGTACGAGAAGATCCTCTCCTACCTCGACATCGGCAGGAAGGAGGGCGCCGAGGTCGTCACGGGCGGCAACTCCCGTACCGTGCCCGGCCTGGAGGGCGGCTACTACATCGAGCCGACCATCTTCCGCGGCACCAACGACATGCGGATCTTCCAGGAGGAGATCTTCGGCCCGGTCGTCTCGGTCACCACGTACGACTCGGTCGACGAGGCCCTGAAGATCGCCAACGACACGCTGTACGGCCTCGGCGCGGGCGTCTGGACCCGCGACGGCAACACGGCGTACCGCCTGGGCCGCGAGATCAAGGCGGGCCGCGTCTGGACCAACTGCTACCACGCGTACCCGGCCCACGCGGCGTTCGGCGGCTACAAGAAGTCGGGCATCGGCCGCGAGACGCACAAGATGATGCTCGACCACTACCAGCAGACGAAGAACCTGCTGGTGTCGTACTCGCCGAAGAAGCTGGGCTTCTTCTAGCCGCAGAAAAAGGGCGCCTGACCTGGCAGATGCCCACCAGGCGCCCTTCTCGGCGCACATTCATTGTGGCGCCCGATCAAGAGGGTGCGCGCGCCCGCGCGTTGAAGGGTGACAGCGGCGGTCGGTCCGGCGTTGCCCGCTCCGGTGACCACCGCGTCGAAGTCCGTCGTCGCGGTCACCGTTCGGCAGCCTCTCGGGCGATCTGCTCGAACTGGGCGCCCATGGCCTCGGAGAGTGCCTGGGCGGCGGAGAGCGGGCGCACCATCACCGTGAACTCGTCGATCTTCCCGTCGTCGTCGAAGTGCAGGAAGTCGCAGCCCTGGAGCTGCTTGCCGGCGACGGTGGCGGTGAAGACGAAAGCTTGGTCGCGGCCGTCGGGGTTGGCTATCTCGCGGACGTAGGTGAAGTCCTGGAAGACCCGGGACACGCCGCGCAGGATCGCGGCGGTGATGGCCTTGCCCGGGTACGGCTTGAAGGCGACGGGGCTGGTGAAGACGACGTCGTCGGCCAGCAGAGCGGCCAGGGCGTCCAGGTCGCCACTCTCGACAGCTTTGCGGAAGGGATGCACGAGCCCGCCTCTCGTAATCAAAAAATTGAATAGGTGTAAGTGAGATTAGCGGGCCTGCCATGGCTTGTCCACGAGCATTGGGGGACCATCACTCACTTTGTTGAGTAATCACAGCGGTGCTAGCGTGCGTCCATGGCTTTGCGGAACGCGGTGATGGCCGCGCTGTTGGAGGGCGAGGCGTCCGGGTACGACCTCGCGAAGGCGTTCGACGCGACGGTCGCCAACTTCTGGATGTCGACGCCCCAGCAGCTCTACCGGGAGCTGGAGCGCATGGAGGCCGAAGGACTCGTCACGGCCCGCGTCGTCGAGCAGGAGCGACGCCCCAACAAGCGGCTGTTCCGCCTGACGGAGGCCGGACGGAAGGCCGTCCACGCCTACACCGCCGAACCCTTGGGCAAACCGGCGGTGATCCGGGACGAGCTGATGGTCAAGGTGCAGTGCCTGGACGCGGGCGACATGGAAGCGGTCCGGACCGCCATCGCCGAACGCATGGAGTGGTCCACCGCCAAGCTGGCCCGCTACGAGCGACTCCGGCAACGTCTGCTCGACGGGCGCTCCGAGGAGGCGTACTTCGCCGAGGCCGAGCGCATCGGCCCGTACCTCAACCTCCTGCGCGGAATGTCCTTCGAGCGGGAGAACCTCCAGTGGGGGGACATGGCACTGCGCCGGCTCGACCAGCGCACGGCCGCGCTCCGGGCCGACAGCTGACCTGCGGCAGCACGAGGAGCCACCGGCGTCGCCGCGAGTCAGAGCATCACACCGCCGGGAAGGCGTCCCCGGCGGACGCCGCCACCGGAAGCAGCGCCGGCCGCTTGGCCTGGCGGCCGTCACCGGAGGAGCGACCACGCAGGCGGCGGCCGATCCAGGGGCCGAGGAAGGTGCCGGCCCAGCGCAGTTCGGCACCCACGGCTCTCCAAGCAGAGACGTCTGTCGCCGCGGCCGGAAGAGGAAGGGCCCACTTGTCGTCGCCGCCCGGCAGACCGAGCGCCTGGACCACGGCAGCCGCGATGCGCGCGTGCCCCAGCGGGCCGGCATGCAGCCGGTCAGCACTCCACAACCGCGGATCGGTCGCCGCCGCGTGCGCGGCCGTCTCCGCGACCACCACGCCGTGGCGGTCGGCGGCCTCCCGGATGCGCGCGTTGAGAGCGAGAACACGGTGACCGATCGGGCGGGCCAACGGCGTGATGCGCCCGACGTCGGGAAACATGAGGGTCGCGACGGTGGCGCCCTGCGCGGTGAGGGCGGCGAACATCGCCTCGACATGACCGGCCACCTCGTCGAGGTCGCAGCTCGGACGCAACACGTCATTGACCCCGGCCACCACGGTGGCGAGGTCGGGCCTCATCGCGAGAGCCGGACCGAGCTGCTCGGCGCGCACCTGACCGGCCTTACGGCCGCGCACCGCGAGGTTGGCGTAGAGCAAGCCGGGATTGTGGCGAGCGACCTGCTCGGCGAGCCGGTCCGCCCAGCCCCGCAGACCATGGACGTCGTCGCCGTCCCCGAGCCCCTCTGTGTGACTGTCGCCCAAGGCGACATAGCGCAGATACGCACTGCTCGACACGGGGCTGACCACCTCTCATCACTGATGGGCAACTAGGCACCTAATCGCATTGTTGAATAGGGATGGTAGCTACCGGCTCACCTTCCTGCAAAGTGACGCTGCCCCGAGAGGCCTCAGCCCGCCACCGGGCGGATGCCACAGCACCAACTAGGGGTTGCACCTTCCGTAGCGGCATGTGCTCCGGTGGACCTACGTCCCGTTGCCTTGAGGAAAGATCCCTGCTCATGCATCCGTCCTTCATGCCACCCCGCCAGGTCAAGATCGGTGACGCGGCGGCCTTCGCCGGCAGCACACCACGCGCGATTCGCCATTACCACGAGATCGGCCTGCTCCCCGAGCCTGAGCGGGGCGGCGATGACCGCCGCCGCTACGGATACGAGGACATGATCCGCTTGCTGTGGATTCGCAAGATGGCCGACGCCGGGATCGCCCTGGACGACATCCGTGACGCCTTTGCCACCGGCACGGCTTCCGCCGGTGCGGACAGCGGAGAAGCCATCGCGGGCATCCTGGAGCGGTTGGAGGAAACCCTCGCCGAGCAGGAGGCGGAATTGCGACGGCAACGGACCGCCGTGCAGCGGATGCGCACGGAAGGCAGCCGGATGGGCCTGCTCTCCGACGTCGTCACCGAACGCCTCAAGAGCCTGCCCGAGGGCTCCCTGCGTCAGGCGGACCTGGACAGTCTGCTGGTCACTGAGCGGATCTTCGGCCCGCTCGGCGCCGCCGTCCAGGCCACCCGCTTCGTCGTCCTGGCCACGCATCCCACTCTGCGCGAGGATTCCGACCGCATCGATGACGCCGAGGAGGCACTCGATGACAGTGTCGCCGTCGATGACCCACGGGTGGCTCAAGTGGCCCTCGAGCGGCACGCCTTCGAAATCGCCCTGCAGGCCGTCATCGAGGAGTCCGGCCTGGGTGAGGACGACGATGCCCTCTTCGAGGCCTGGGACACTTCGCACCCTGCCAGAGCCGATGACGGCGAGGCCGACCTCGGCTCTGGCAGGCGGGAGGCTGACTCCATGAGCGTGTGCGAAGCCACCGGCAAGATGCCCTATGACTTCTCCCCAGCCCGCCTGCGCTGTATGGAACTGGCGGAAGAACTCTCCGCCCAAGACTCACCCGCTACCTGAAAAACCTCCTGGTGTCGTACTCGCCGAAGAAGCCGGGCTTCTTCTAGAAGGCCGTGTAGCCGCCGTCCACCGGAAGGACCGCACCGGTGATGTACGACGACTCCGGACAGGCGAGGAAGAGGACCGCGTCAGCGACCTCCTCGGGGGTGGCGAGTCGGCGGAGTGGGATGGAGTCCTCTCTCACGCGTCGGTGGGCAGCGGGGTCGGGACGCCGCTGGAACGAAGCCTCGATGACCGGTGTCAGGGTCAGGCCCGGCGCCACCACGTTGACGCGGATGTTGCGGGCCGCCCACTCGATGGCAGCGCCGCGTGCCAGGGCGATGAGGCCGCCCTTGGCCGCGGAGTACAGGGTCTGGTCCGGCATGCCGACCATGCCGAGGCGGGAGCTGACGCACACCATCGACGCTCCTGGTCCGGGAGCCAGCGGCATCAGGTGCTTCATGACCAGGAACGAACTGAGAAGGTTGCTGTGGAGCACGTCGCGTGCGTCGTCGTACGTCATGGTCACGAGTGGGCCGGACGCCTGAAGCCCGTGGCAGAGGACGACCACTCCGACGTCCCCCAGGTGGTCGGCGGCTCGGGCGGCGAGTGCGGCGACGAAGTTCTCGTCGTTCAGGTCCCCCGCCAGGTAGAGATCGTCCCGATGATCTTCGGGTGGCTCGGGTCGTCGTCCGGTGAGCAGGAGGTTGGCGCCCTCCCGGCGGAAGCGGGAGGCGACCGCCTGCCCGATCCCGCTCGACGCTCCGGTGATCACGGCATTGACGTTCCGGAGTCTCATGTCGTTCCCCGCACCTGGCCGCTGCCCGCCACGGCCTCGGGCCGCAGCAGGTCGGCGAGGGTCTCGGCGGGGAGCAGGCCCTTCTCCAGGACGAGTTCGGCAACTCCCCGGCCGGTGGCGAGGGCTTCCTTGGCGATGTCGGTGGCGGCCGTGTAGCCGATGTGCGGGTTCAGAGCGGTGACCAGGCCGATGGAGTTCTCGAC
>NZ_JBEYZD010000122.1:0-12053 GCF_040645895.1 Streptomyces olindensis
CCCCTCCGCGCCCCGGGTCGTCGACGCCCGCCCCCCCCCCCCGGGGGGGGCCCCCAACCCCCCCCCCCCCCCCGTGCCGGCTCCCTCGCGGAGCCGGACTGGTCTCACGCCGTCAGCGTCGCAGTGTCAGCAGACCCGGACGGTAGGGCCAGTAGCCGTACTCGCCACCGGAGCTGGGGCTGCGCCCCTGGTAGAGCAACTGCAGGTTGCAGGGATCGACGGTCATGGTCTGGTCGGGGCTGGTGCGGATCAGTTCGCCGTGGCTGATGTCGTTGGTCCAGGTGGCGCCACTGTTGGCCTTGCCGGCGAAGGGGTTGCTCTCGGTCGCCGCCTGGGGGGTCCATGAGCCGTTCAGGCTGGTGGCCGTGAACGAGCGGAAGTAGCGGCCCTGCGAGCCGATCGCCTCGACGATCATGAGGTAGCGGTTCTGGCCCTGCAGCTTGTAGACCTGCGGGGCTTCGAACAGGTTTTCCTTCGTATCGCTCATGATCACGGTCGAGGTCGAGCCGAAGCTGCCCGGGAAGTTCCCGATCGGCATACTGGCCCGGTAGATCTTGCCGTTGTCACCGGCGAAGAACAGGTACATGTTCGACCCGTCGGCGATGAGCGTCTGGTCGATGGGTCCGGTGTCGGAGCCGGAGATACTTCCGGAGAACAGCGGCTGCTCGGACGACCAGCCGTTCGGGTTGGTGGGGTCGCTCGACGTCCGGTAGGAGAAGGCGGTCCTGCCCCACTGGTAGGCGAGCACCCAGATGTTCTTCGGCGCGAAGTAGAAGAGCGTGGGCGCGACCGTGGAGTTCGACATCATGTTCTGGCCGGCCGAGGCCATCTCCGACCAGTTGGTGAACGGGGTGAAGTTCAGCGAGCGCCAGCCCACCCCCGTTCCCGCGGCGCCGTGAGTCGTCGCGTAGACGAGCTGCTTGCCGTTGTAGGGAACGACGGTGAAGTCCTTGAGCGAGGCCCACCCCTGCTTGGGCTGCGCCAGCGCGCCCGTCGATGTCCAGGGGTACGTGGACGGGAGATCACACGGGCCGGGGGTGCCGGCGCCGACCTTGACGAGCTGCCACTGCTGATTGGCACCGCCCCAGTCGTCGTACTGGACGACGTTCGCGTTGTCGGCGGTGGAGGCGCCCTGCACTTCGAGGGCCTTGTTGCTGTGGCGCGAAATGAGCCTCACGTGGCCGTCGGAGCTGTCGGCCAGCCGCCACTGCTGGTTGGTGGCGTTCAGGTCGGTCCACTGGACGATCGAACCGCCGTTCGCGGTGGACCAGTTGTGGACGTCCAGGACCTTGCCGGAGTGGCGGGACTTGATGCGGTAGTAGCCGCCGCCGGCATCGACGAACTGCCACTGCTGCTGGGCCTGGTCGTTCCTGGTCCACTGGGTGATGCGGGCGCCGTCGCCGGTCGCCATGTTGTGGACGTCCAGGGCCTTGCCGCTGTTGCGGTTGACCAGCACGTACGAGGCGTTGGGGTCCACAGTCGCCGCCTCGGCGGGCTGGGCACCGAGGAAGGTCGCCACGAGCAGCAGGGGCGACAGGACGGCGAGTAAGCGTTTGAGACGGACCGGGGACGGGTGGCTGAGCCACATCACAGGGCCTCCTTCGGGGCGGTCGTGGGGGTGCCGCCGATGAACCGCGGAGCAGCCGAGCCGGTGGTAGCGGAGCTCGAAAGTTTCGAGGTGTTCCCGAATCTTCGACGCCACAAGCTAGGAAGGTGAGGCGCTCCGGTCAAGGCCTGTCGCTGTTCTGGCCGCAAACAGCGGGTGCTCGAATGTTTCGAAGGGGAAGCGGAAAGTTTCTCCGGTAGAGAGTATTGACGAGTCACTGTCAAACCCTCAATCATCCCTCCCTGAGCAACCGACCATAGTTCGACATTTCGAACCACGTCGATCCTGAGCGAAGTGCCGTTCCGGTGAGGCTCGCACCACGCATCAACGCATCCGTCCCGGTGGTAGCGGACGAGGCTTTCCCCTGCGCTCCAGTCACTCCGTGCTGTCTACCTTGGAGGCACAGCCATGGGCTTGTACGCCCTTCCCAGACTCCATGTCCGCCACAAGCTCCGCGCCCTGCTGCCGGCGCTGGTCGTCGGCGCCCTCGGTGCGGCCGGCGCACTGGTCGCACCGCCGACCGCGCACGCCGCCGAGACCACGCTCGGCGCCGCGGCGGCGCAGAGCGGCCGCTACTTCGGCACCGCCATCGCCTCGGGCAGGCTGGGCGACTCGACGTACACGACGATCGCGAACCGCGAGTTCAACTCGGTGACGGCCGAGAACGAGATGAAGATCGACGCCACCGAACCGCAACGGGGCCAGTTCAACTTCACCGCCGGTGACCGCGTCTACAACTGGGCGGTGCAGAACGGCAAGCAGGTGCGCGGCCACACCCTGGCCTGGCACTCCCAGCAGCCCGGCTGGATGCAGGCCCTCAGCGGCAGCTCGCTGCGTCAGGCGATGATCGACCACATCAACGGCGTGATGCGCCACTACAAGGGCAAGATCGCCCAGTGGGACGTCGTGAACGAGGCGTTCGCCGACGGCAGTTCGGGCGCCCGCCGCGACTCCAATCTGCAGCGCACCGGCAACGACTGGATCGAGGTCGCCTTCCGCACCGCGCGCGCCGCCGACCCGGCCGCCAAGCTCTGCTACAACGACTACAACGTCGAGAACTGGACCTGGGCCAAGACCCAGGCCATGTACAACATGGTCCGGGACTTCAAGCAGCGCGGCGTGCCCATCGACTGCGTCGGCTTCCAGGCACACTTCAACAACGACAGCCCCTACAACAGCAACTTCCGCACCACCCTGCAGAACTTCGCCGCCCTCGGCGTCGACGTGGCCGTCACCGAACTCGACATCCAGGGCGCCCCGGCCTCTACCTACGCCGCCGTGACCAACGACTGCCTGGCCGTCCCGCGCTGCCTGGGCATCACCGTCTGGGGTGTGCGCGACAGCGACTCCTGGCGGCCGCAGCACACGCCGCTGCTGTTCAACAACGACGGCAGCAAGAAGCCCGCCTACACCGCCGTCCTCAACGCGCTCAACGGCGGCACCACCACGCCCCCTCCGGGTGGCGGACAGATCAAGGGCGTCGGTTCGGGCCGCTGCCTCGACGTGCCCAACGCCACCACCACCGACGGCACCCAGCTCCAGCTGTGGGACTGCCACACCGGCGCCAACCAGCAGTGGACGCACACCGCCGCCGGAGAGCTCAGGGTCTACGGCAACAAGTGCCTGGACGCCGCCGGCACCGGCAACGGCGTCAAAGTCCAGATCTACAGCTGCTGGGGCGGCGACAACCAGAAATGGCGCCTCAACTCCGACGGATCGATCGTCGGCGTCCAGTCCGGCCTCTGCCTCAGCACCGCCGCGAGCGGCACCGCCAACGGCACCCTGATCCAGCTCAACTCCTGCTCGAACGGCAGCAACCAGCGCTGGACCCGCACCTGATGGGGACCGCCCACCAACGAAAGGAGGCACGATGACCTGGTGGTCCCGGGTCGCCGCCGTAGTGGCGGCGGCCCTCGCGATCGGGATGCTCACCGTGGCGCGTCCGGCGCCCGCCGAGGCGGCCACGGTGGACACCAATGCCTGGTACGTCCTGGTCAACCGCAACAGCGGCAAGGCGCTGTCCGTCTCCGGCGCGTCCACCGCCGACGGCGCGCGGGCCGGCCAGTGGCCGCGCAACGACGGAACCAGCCAGCAGTGGCAGTTCGTGGCCTCCGGCGACGGCTTCTACCGCCTCAAGGCCCGGCATTCGGGCAAGGTCCTCGACGTGGCCGGCGCCTCGGCCTCGGACGGTGCCGCGATCCAGCAGTGGTCCGACCACAACGGGGCCAACCAGCAGTTCCGCCTGGCCGACTCGGACGCGGGCCACGTCCGGCTGATCAACCGCGGCAGTGGCAAGGCGGTGGAGGTGCAGGGCGCCTCCACCACCGACGGCGGCAACGTCGTCCAGTACACCGACTGGGGCGGCGCCAACCAGCAATGGCAGATGATCAAGCTGTCGACCGGTGGCGTCGGCGGATGCGGCAGCGCCCCGGGTCTGACGAGCGGAACGCACACGATCCAGAGCGGCGGCAAGAGCCGCAGCTTCATCCTCAGGGTCCCCGCCAACTACGACAACAACCACCGCTACCGGCTGATCTTCGCGTTCCACTGGCGGGGCGGAACCGCCGGCGACGTCGCCTCGGGCGGCACGAGCGGAAGCGCCTGGTCCTACTACGGCCAGCAGGAACAGTCGAACAACAGCGCCATCCTCGTCGCCCCGCAGGGCCTCGGCAACGGCTGGGCCAACACGGGCGGTGAGGACGTCACCTTCGTCGACGACATGATCCGGCGCATCGAGGGCGGCCTCTGTGTCAACCCGGCACAGCGCTTCGCCACGGGATTCAGCTGGGGCGGCGGCATGAGCTACGCACTCGCCTGCAGCCGGGCGCACGTCTTCCGGGCCGTCGCGGTCATCTCCGGCGCCCAGATCAGCGGATGCAGCGGCGGCAGCCAGCCGATCGCCTACTTCGGCATCCACGGCACCGGCGACTCCGTCCTCGGCATCGCACAGGGACGGTCCCTGCGCGACAAGTTCGTCGCCAACAACGGCTGCACCGCCCAGAACCCGCGCGAGCCCGCGCCGGGCAGCCGCACGCACATCACCACCGCCTACGCGGGCTGCCGTGCCGGATACCCGGTCCAATGGGCCGCGTTCGACGGCGGCCACATCCCCGGCCCGGTGGACGGCTCCTCCGGCGAGAGCGGCGTCACCACCTGGACCAAGGCCGAGATCTGGAGGTTCTTCGCACAGTTCCAGTGACACGCACCCACCAGGGGTGGAGCCAGGACCCGCCTGGCTCCACCCCGCGGTGTCCGCCCCGCCCCCGACGGCGGCCGGGGGAGGGCACGGCACGGACCTCGGTGTGCCTGACACAACGTCCGGACAGCCCGTCGTTGCCGGACAGATCGCGCGTTGGCGCGGGCCCGGCCCGCGGAGATGCTCAGGGAGACCGGAGCAGACCGCCGAAACCGCCGGGAGACGAACATGACCGCACTGTCGCCGCACCTTCGCCAGGCCACGCCCGTGGTGGCGGTCCGGGGCGAGGGCGTCCACCTCTACGGTGAGGACGGCCGCCGCTACCTCGACTTCACCGCCGGCATCGGCGTCACCAGCACCGGTCACTGCCACCCCAGGGTCGTGGCGGCGGCCCAGGAGCAGGCGGGCACGCTGATCCACGGCCAGTACACGACGGTCATGCACCAGCCCCTGCGGCGACTGGTCGACAAGCTCGGCGAGGTGCTGCCGGCCGGCCTGGACAGCCTGTTCTTCACCAACTCCGGCAGTGAGGCGGTGGAAGCCGCACTGCGGCTGGCCCGCCAGGCCACCGGCCGGCCGAACGTCATCGTCTGCCACGGCGGCTTCCACGGCCGTACGGTGGCCGCCGCCTCCATGACGACCTCCGGCACCCGCTTCCGGTCCGGCTTCTCCCCGCTGATGAGCGGCGTGGTCGTCACGCCGTTCCCGTCGGCGTACCGCTACGGCTGGGACGAGGAGACCGCGACCCGCTTCGCGCTGAAGGAGCTGGATTACACGCTCCAGACGATCTCCTCGCCCGCCGACACGGCCGCGATCATCGTCGAGCCGGTGCTGGGAGAGGGCGGCTACGTGCCCGCGAACCGCGCCTTCATGGAGGGCCTGCGGGAGCGTGCGGACCGGCACGGCTTCCTGCTCATCCTCGACGAGGTGCAGACCGGCGTCGGCCGCACCGGCCGTTTCTGGGGCCACGACCACTTCGGCGTCACGCCCGACATCCTGGTCACCGCCAAGGGTCTGGCCAGCGGTTTCCCGCTGTCCGGCATCGCCGCCTCCGAGGAGCTGATGACCAAGGCGTGGCCCGGCTCGCAGGGCGGCACGTACGGCGCGAACGCCGTGGCCTGCGCCGCCGCCTGCGCCACCCTCGACGTCGTGCGCGACGAGAAGCTCGTCGACAACGCCGAGGCGATGGGCAAGCGGCTGCGCCAGGGCCTGGAGGCGGTCGCCGACCGGACGCCGGGCATCGGGGACGTACGCGGCCTCGGGCTGATGCTGGCCACCGAGTTCGTCACCGAGGACGGCGGCCCCGACCCCGAGACCGCCGCCCGCGTGCAGCGCGCGGCCGTCGACGAAGGTCTGCTCCTGCTGCTGTGCGGCGCCTGGAACCAGGTCGTGCGCATGATCCCGGCGCTGGTGATCGACGAGACGGCGGTGGACGAGGGGCTGCAGGCGTGGGCGACCGCGGTCGAGGCCGGCACATCCGGAGCGGCAGGGCGATGACGGACACCACCACGGCCCTGGAGCCGCTGGTCGCGCGGCTCGCCGAGACCGCTCCCGGCCTGCGGGTGGAGACCGGACCTGGCTCCACCGGCCTCTACGCCTACGACGCCTCCAACTACCGGGTCCCGCCGCGGGCCGTGGTGTTCCCCCGCAGCGCCGACGACGTGGTCGCGGTGCTGCGGGCCTGCCGCGAGGCGGGTGTCCCGGTCACCCCGCGCGGCGGGGGCACCAGCATGGCGGGCAACGCGATCGGGCCCGGTGCCGTCCTGGACTTCTCCCGGTACATGAACCGGATCCTGGACGTCGACCCCGTGGCGCGCACCGCCCGCGTCGAGGCCGGAGTGGTCCTGGACACGCTGTGCGGCGCGACCGCGCCGCACGGGCTGACCTTCGGCCCCGACCCGTCCTCGCACAGCCGCTGCACCCTCGGCGGCATGATCGGCAACGACGCCTGCGGCAACCGGTCCGTGCGGCACGGGCGCACCAGCGATCACATCGAGACCCTGGAGATAGTGACGGCCGACGGCGTACGGGCCGTCGCCGACGGCAGCGGGCTGCACCCGGTGGACCCGGCGGACGCGGAGCACGTCGCCCGCCTGGAAGCGGACGTACGCCGCCTGATCGACGCCGACCTGGCACCGATCCGCACCGAACTCGGCCGCATCCCGCGCCAGGTGTCCGGATACCAGCTGCACCACCTGCTGCCCGAGCACGGCTTCGACATGGCCCGCGCGCTGGTGGGCACCGAGGGCTCCTGTGCGGTCGTCACCGCGGCGACGGTCCGCCTGGTGGCGACCGCACAGGCCTCCACGCTGTTGACGCTCGGCTACGACGACGTCGTGGACGCCGCCGAGGACGTGCCCGAGATCCTGCGGTGGAGCCCCACCGCCGTGGAGGGCATGGACGAGGCGATCGTCGCCACCATGCGCGCCCGCCGCGGCCCGGACTCCGTCACCGGACTGCCCGACGGACGGGCCTGGCTGTACGTCGAACTCGACGGCGACGACCAGGCGGCCGTCGACGCCCGCGCGAGCGAACTGCTGGACCTGCTCCGAGCACGGGGCCGGATGACCGGCGGGCGGGTCGTGCACAGCCCGGCCGAACGGCGCTCGCTGTGGCGGGTGCGCGAGGACGGGGCGGGGCTCGCCGCCCGTCTCGTCGACGGTGGGGAGTCCTGGCCGGGCTGGGAGGACGCGGCCGTCGCGCCCGAGGACCTGGCCGCCTACCTGCGCGGCTTCCGCAAGCTGCTGGCCGCGCACGGCCTGACCGGCGTGCTGTACGGACACTTCGGCGCGGGCTGCGTGCATGTGCGCATCGACTTCGACCTGGCCACGGACGGCGGCCGGGCGGTCGCCCGCCGGTTCCTCTCCGAAGCCGCCGCCCTGGTCGTGGAGCACGGCGGCACACTGTCGGGCGAGCACGGCGACGGACGGGCGCGCGGTGAGCTGCTGGAGGTCATGTACAGCCACCGGATGATCCGGACGTTCGCCGCCTTCAAGGAGATCTTCGACCCCGAGGGGCTGCTCAATCCGGGCGTCATCGTGGCCCCGGCCCGCCTCGACGCCGACCTCGCGCTGCACACGCCCTCCGACGTGCTGCCCGTCGAGACCCTCTTCTCCTTCCCCCACGACGAGGACGGCTTCGCGGGCGCGGTACGCCGCTGTGTCGGCGTCGGCCGCTGCCGCAGCGACGCCGGCGGCGTGATGTGTCCCAGCTACCGGGCCACGGGGGAGGAGAACGACTCGACCCGGGGCCGGGCTCGCCTGCTCCAGGAGATGGTGCGGGGCGGAACCGTCCAGGACGGCTGGCGCTCCACGGAGGTGCGTGACGCCCTCGACCTGTGCCTGTCCTGCAAGGCCTGCTCCAGTGACTGTCCGGTCGGCGTCGACATGGCCACGTACAAGGCCGAGTTCCTGCACCAGCACTACAAGGGCAGAGTCAGGCCCCGGTCCCACTACTCATTGGGCTGGCTGCCCCTGACGTCCAAGCTCGTCGGGTACGCGGCCCGCCCGGTGAACGCGCTGCTGCGCGGACCCGTCGGGAAGCTGCTCGCCCGCCTCGGCGGCGTGACCACGAAACGCCGGATCCCCGCCTTCGCCTCCCGGCGCGCGCTGCGCCGGGCGCTGCGCCCGGCGAGGACCGGCGAACCGGCGAAGGCGCTGCTCTTCGTGGACAGCTTCACCCGCGCCTTCCGCCCCGAAGTGGCCGGGGCCGCGAGCCGCGTACTCGCCGACGCCGGCATCCCCTGCACGGCGGAGGACGACCTGTGCTGCGGTCTGACCTGGGTGAGCACCGGACAGCTGTCCCTCGCGCGCCGCATCATGGCCCGCACCGTCGCCCACCTGGACAACGGCGACGACCGGCCCATCGTCGTGGCCGAACCCAGCTGCGCCGCGGCGCTCAAGCGTGACGTGCCCGAACTCCTCGGCACCGACGCCGCCCGGCGCGTCGCGGCCCGCGTCCACACCCTCACCGGAGCCCTGACCGATCTCGCCGCCCCCGGCTGGACGCCCCCGGAACTGCCGGACAACGTCGTGCTGCAGACCCACTGCCACGAGTACGCCACCTTCAAGGGCCGCCACCCCCGCGACCTGCTCGGCCGCCTCGGCGTGCGGAAGGTCGACGAGGCCGAGGGCTGCTGCGGACTCGCCGGGAACTTCGGCTTCGAGGAACAGCACTACGACACCTCGATGGCCGTCGCCGACCTGGCCTTGAAGCCACGCCTCGACGGCATCGACCCGCGCACACCGGCGGTCGTGGTGGCCGACGGTTTCAGCTGCGCCACCCAGATCGACCACCTCGCCGGAGACCGGGGCGTCCGCGCCCTGCACCTCGCGGAACTGCTCGACCCCGCCGCCGACCGGCCCGGACAACCAGGAGAGAACTCATGACCGACACGCCCACGCAGTTGTTCATCGGTGGGGCCTGGGTGGACGCCGCGGACGGCGCCACCATGCCCGTCGACGACCCCGCCACCGGCGAGATCCTCTGCCACGTCGCCGACGCCGGTGCCAAGGACGCGAAGCTCGCCGAGGAAGCGGCCGTGCAGGCGCAGCAGGAGTGGGCGCGTACGGCGCCCCGGGCGCGCAGCGAGATCCTGCGCCGCGCCTACGAGATCATCATCGAGCGCACCGACGAACTCGCCCACCTGATGACGTCCGAGATGGGCAAGCCGCTCGCCGAGGCCAGGGGAGAGGTGGCGTACGCGGCCGAGTTCTTCCGCTGGTTCTCCGAGGAGGCCGTGCGGATCGACGGCGGCCACGCCACCCTGCCGGACGGCCGCAACCGCATGCTGCTCTCCCGCCGCCCGGTCGGTCCCTGCCTGCTGATCACCCCGTGGAACTTCCCGCTGGCGATGGGCACCCGCAAGATCGGCCCGGCGGTCGCCGCCGGCTGCACGATGGTGCTCAAGCCGGCCCCGCAGACCCCTCTCTCCAGCCTGGCTCTCGCCGCGATCCTCAAGGAGGCCGGGCTGCCGGACGGCGTGCTGAACGTCGTCACCACCTCCCGTGCGGGGGAGGTGTGCGAACCGCTCCTGCGCGGCGGGCGGATTCGCAAGCTTTCCTTCACCGGCTCCACGGCCGTCGGGCAGCTGCTCCTCGCCCAGAGCGCGGAGGCGGTCGTACGGACCTCGATGGAGCTGGGCGGCAACGCGCCGTTCATCGTCTTCGAGGACGCCGACCTCGACAAGGCCGTGGACGGGGCGATGATCGCCAAGATGCGCAACATGGGCGAGGCGTGCACGGCCGCCAACCGTTTCTTCGTGCACCGGTCGGTGGCGGGGGAGTTCGGGCGCCGGCTGGCCGAGCGGATGGGCGCGCTGGTCGTCGGCCCGGGCACCCGCGACGGCGTCGACGTCGGCCCTCTGATCGACAGGCGGGGACGCGCCAAGGTGGAGGAACTCGTCGCCGACGCGGTGGAGCGCGGGGCGCAGGTCCTCGTGGGCGGCCGGACCCCCGAAGGTCCCGGATGCTTCTACCCGCCGACCGTGCTGGCCGACGTCGATCCCGGCAGCCGCCTGATGGACACGGAGATCTTCGGCCCGGTCGCCGCCATCCTCACCTTCGACGACGAGGACGAGGTGATCCGCCGTGCCAACGACACCCCCTGGGGCCTGGTCGGCTACGTCTTCACCGAGGGCCTCGACCGCGCCCTGCGGGTCAGCGAACGCCTGGAGGTCGGCATGGTTGGCCTGAACACCGGCCTCGTCTCCAACCCGGCCGCCCCCTTCGGCGGCGTCAAGCAGTCGGGGCTGGGCCGCGAGGGCGGCCGCGTGGGAATCGACGAGTTCCTGGAGTACCAGTACCTCGCGGTGCCCGTGCGATGACGGCCGTTCCCGTTTCCCGAGTCCCGCAAAGGAATTCCATGGCACTCCTGAAGACCATCGACACCGAGCCCTCCTTCGCGCCGCACAGGTCCGGCCCGCTCCCGGAACGTCTCGTGTCGGGCGACCCCGCGTTCATGACCTGGCCCCAGGACGTCGCCCGCGGGGAGATGATCCATACGGGAGTCTGGGAGGCGACGCCCGGCGAGACGCGCTCGATCAAGGGCGAGACCTTCGAGTTCTGCCACATCCTCTCCGGCGTCGTCGAACTCACACCGGAAGGCGGTGAGCCGGTGGTCTTCAAGGCGGGCGACAGTTTCGTCATGAAGCCCGGCTTCGTCGGTGTCTGGAAGACCGTCGAGACCGTGCGCAAGATCTACGTGATCGTGAAGTGACGCCGGAAGCCTGCTCAGGCAGGGTCAGGCAAGGTGCCGGGCGGTGATCTCCGCCGCCGTCTCGGAGACCAGCCGGCCCAGCTCGGGCAGCCGGCCGGGCTCGAAGCGGGAGTCGGGCAGGGAGGCGGACAGGGCGGCCAGCGGTGTGCCCTCACCGTCGAGCACGGGTGCCGCGATCGCGCAGACCCCCTGCAGGTACTGGTTGTGGTTGACGGCGTAGCCACGCTCTCTCACACGGCGGAGCTCCGCGCGCAGTTGCCCCGGGTCGGTGATGGTCTCCTCGCCGTACCCCTCCAGGGTCCCCGCGGCGACCTCGTCTATCTCGGACTTCTCCAGATGGGCGAGGACGGCGTGCCCGGCGGCGGTGGCGTGCAGGGGCGAGGTGTCGCCGATGGCGTGGAAGGTGCGTACGGCCTGGTCGCAGTCCACGCGGTCGACGACGACCATGCCGTGCAGGGCGTCCGGCACCGACAGGTGGATGGTCTCGTTCAGCGCGTCGCGGAGCCGGATCATGGGTTCACGGGCGGCGGCGAACAGGCTGGAGCCCTGGAGGGCGGCAGGGCGTACGGCCAGGACGCGGGCGCCGATCTCCCAGCGGGTGGTGTCCTTGCGGTTCGCCCGCAGCCAGCCCGCCTCGTTGAGGGTGACCAGGGTGCGCTGCACGGTGGACTTCGGCAGCCCGAAAATTCTCGTCAACTCCCCGACGGTCACGGGCTGATGTCGGGCCACTGCCTCCAGAACCCGGAGCGACCTGGTGACGCTCTTCATTTCCATTCGATGCCCCCTCAGACCTGTGGAACCCTGGTTCGCATTGCCTCTTGACTCCAGCATGGAGTCACGGACACGATCCGTGCCGGATTCCAGCATAGCGTGCCACGATGTGGAACGCAGTCGGTTTCGGTCGATCAGCAGACCGTCCGTGAGGTGCGCCGGGATCCCGATTCCCCGCGGCGATGGACAGCGGCAGGGCTTTGACCAGGCCCGCCGTGCCGCGTGGTGCGGCCGCCCCGCGCCCGACTTCCCCCGGTCGGGCGC
>NZ_JBEYZD010000123.1:0-12045 GCF_040645895.1 Streptomyces olindensis
CGCGTAGATCTCCGCGAACGCCTTCTTCGGCACCGCGTCCGAGGAGTTGGAGCCCAGGCTGACCGTCTTCGGATCGGCGGCCGCGCCACCACCACCACACGCGGACAGCAACGGAATGCCCGCACCGAGCAGGGCCGCACCACCCATACCGCGCAGCACGGAGCGGCGGCCGGGAGCGGGCAGGGGACGACCGAGGAAGGGTTGCTGCATGTTCGGCTCCTGACAGGGCGAACGCGCGTGGCACGTCGGCCCGGAGGGGTGTGACGGGAAACAGTCGCCGGCGCGACCAAGACTCAACACGACCGAACAAATTCGACCGGTTGCTTGCGAGGAAGAGTGAAGGTTCCGAGGAGCCGGTGTCAATACCCCTGCGGCCGCTGCGGCCCGGCGGCAGCACCGGGCCGCCACCTCGTCGAGGCCCGCGGCCTTACCGGACACCGGGGGTCTGAGCAGGGCGAACAAGCGGTTCGGGGCACGTCGACAGGAGGTGTCCGCGCCACCCCGCCCGCTGTCGCCGCCGGAATCGGGGTCGTGAAAACCCTTGACGTAGCGGCGGCGGCTCCGTAGACATGACCGCGCGGTCAGACCGATGACCTCCCGCGATGCGAACTCACGGCAGTCAGGAGACTCCATGGCACCAGGGGCAGGGCGAAGCGAGGGCTCCTCCGTGCCGCGCAGTGCGGATGTGGCCAAGCTGGCGGGAGTGTCGCGCAAGACGGTCTCGCGGGTGCTCAACGACGAGCCGTACGTCTCCGCCGAGGCCCGCCGAAAGGTTCTCGCGGCCGCCGAGGAACTCGGCTACCGCCTGAACCACGCGGCCCGGGCACTGGCCTCCGGGCGCACGCGCTCCATCGGCGTCGTCGCGCTGGGAACGGCCGGTTACGGAACGGCCTCGCTGCTCGTGCACACCGAGCAGGCCGTGCGGGACGCCGGATACGCGCTCCGCGTGGTCAACACGCCGGACGGTGACCCCGTGGGCATCGCGGGCGCCGTGGAGTCACTGCTCGAACAGGGCGTGGACGGTGTCGTCGTCTCCGAACCCATCGTGGAGGGCGAGGTCGGAGTGCGCGTCGACGTGCCGGTCCTCTTCCTGGGGGCGCCGCCGGCGTTCTCCGCCGCCCGGACGGTGACCGCGGGAGTGGGGGCCCACGCACTGGCGCGGACCGCGACCGAGCATCTGCTCGACCTGGGCCACGCGACCGTCCACCACCTCGCCGGTCCCCGCCGGTGGTACGCCACCAAGGACCGCATCGAAGGATGGCGCGCGGCACTCGAGGCACGCGGTGCGCACGAGCCGCCCCTGCTCAACGGTGACTGGTCGGCGGCCTCCGGCTACGCCGCCGGCCGGGCGCTGGCCCCCGACCGTTCCGTCACCGCCGTCTTCGCCGCGGGCGACGAGATGGCCATCGGCCTGATCCACGCCCTGCGGGAGGCCGGGCGCCGGGTGCCGGAGGACATCAGCGTCGTCGGCTTCGACGGCAACCCGGTCTTCGCCTACGTCTCCCCTCCCCTGACCACCGTGCGCCAGCCCTTCGAGGCCGCGGCCCGGGAAGGCATCCGTCTCCTCGTGCACGCGATCGAGAAGCCCGACACCGACCCGCCGCCGGCGAGCGACCCACCGGTCGAACTCGTCGTCCGCGGCTCGACCGCGCCTCCGCCGCCCCACCCGGACACGACGGGCCGGCGCACCACCTGACGGCGTCCCCGGCAGCGGCAGGGAGCACACCCGCACGCCCGGGCACCGCTTCACCACTCACCGGCCGACCTCACCGTGAGGCCGCCGTTGCGATCCGCGCCACCGCGGCGTCCGCATCTATGCCGCGTACGCGGTGACGCCCCATGAGGGCTCGCCGCTGCCCACCGGATCCGTGCCGGGGGCGGCGCGCACCTTCGTCCGTTCCCCGTTCCTTTCCCCGTCCTGGGAGCCGCACATGTCCCCTGCGTACTTCGGCGTCAGACCCGGCGCCGCCCCGCGTCCCCGCCCCACCACCTGGCTGTTGCTCCTGCTGGTGCTGATCGTCGCCGCGGCGACGGTCGTGCTGCCCGCGGCGGGCCGGGCACACGCCGTCTCCCGCCCTTCGCAGACGATGTACACCCCGCCGTCGACGGCGCCCTCGCCCGGCTCGCTCTACCCCCGGGCGCTGCGTCTGCAGCACAACGGGGCGGCCAACGGCACCCTGCTCGCCACGTTCGAGCAGTACACCTCCGGCACGCCCGTCTTCCCGATCTACCGCTCCACCGACAACGGTGACTCCTGGACCAAGATCTCCGACGTCGCGGACACACAGAACGGCTGGGGCATGCGCTGGCAGCCCGAGCTGTTCGAACTGCCCACCGCGATCGGTGACTTCCCCGCCGGGACGATCCTCGCCGCGGGCGACTCCGTGCCCGCCGACCGGTCGGCCAGCAAGATCGACCTGTACGCCAGCACCGACCGCGGGCAGACCTGGAGCTTCGTCACCAACATCGCCACCGGTGGCGCCGCCTTCGACACGAACGGCCAGACCCCGGTCTGGGAGCCGTTCTTCCTGGTCTCCGGGAACAAGCTCATCGTCTACTACTCCGACCAGCGCGACCCCGACCACGGCCAGAAGATCGTGCACCAGGTCTCCACCGACGGCCGCACCTGGGGCCCGGTCGTCGACGACGTGGCGATGCCCACCTTCAGCAACCGCCCGGGCATGCCGACCGTCGCCCGGATGCCCAACGGCAGATTCATCATGACGTACGAGTACGGCGGCGCCCCCGAGGGCAACTTCGCCGTCTACTACAAGATCTCCTCCGACCCGGAGGCGTTCGGCTCGGTCACGGGCATCCCCCTGCGCACCACGGACGGGGTGGTGCCCCGCAGTGCCCCCACCATCACCTGGCTGCCGACCGGAGGACCGAACGGCACCCTCGCCGTCAGCGCCAACAGCGCCGACGAACTGTTCCTCAACACCCAGAACGGCGCCGCCAACACCTGGACGCGCATCAACTCCAACGTGGCCGGCGGCTACAGCCGCGGCCTGCTCCCCCTGCCCGACGGGCACAGCCTGCTGGTGCTCAGCGCGGGACGCGGCGGCAGCAACCTCTCCAACCCCGTCACGTACAGCACGATCGACCTCGGTGGCGGGATATCCGACGGGGCGACCTACACCGCGTCCAACGCGGGCAGCAACCTGAGACTGACCATCGCGGGCGGCTCCACCGCCAACGGCGCCTACGCCACCCAGCAGAACGCCGACGACTCCGGTGCCCAGCAGTGGCGGTTCGTCCAGCAGCCGTCGGGCTACTTCAAGATCTTCAACGTCGCCAGCGGCAAGGTCCTCGGTGTGGAGAACCAGTCCACCGCCAACGGCGCCAGGATCCTCCAGTGGGACGACAACGGCACCCCCGACCACGAGTGGGCCGCCGCCCCGCACCCCGCGGGCGGCTACACCTTCACCAACCGTCTGACGGGCAAGTACCTGGAGATCCCGAACGCCTCCAGCACCGCCGGCACCACCGCCGTGCAGTGGGACGGCACCGGCTGCGCGTGCCAGCGCTGGAACCTCACCCAGACCGCGCTGCCACCGCTGGGCACCGGCCAGTACGTGCTCGTCAACAAGAACAGCGGCAAGTACCTCGACATCCCGGGCGCGTCGACGGCCACCGGCACCGCGGCCGTCCAGTGGCAGAACTCCGCCTGTGACTGCCAGCTGTTCACCTTCCAGTCGGCCGGTGGCGGGGCCTGGACGGTGAAGAACGTCCACAGCGGGCTCTTCGTCGACATCAACGCATCGTCGACGTCGGCCGGTGCGGCCCTCGTGCAGAACGCGGCCTCGGCCGCGGCCTCGCAGCGGTGGACCGTGACCGACGCGGGTGGTGGCTACGTCAAGCTGGTCAACGTCAACAGCGGTCTCGTCGCCGGCGTCGCCCAGTCCTCCACCGCCAACGGCGCGGCCGTCATCCAGTGGAACAACGTCAGCGTCGACGACCAGCTCTGGAGGATCGTCCGGATCAACTGACGGTTCCCGTCTCCTGCCCCGGTGCGGGGACCGCCGTCGCGTCGGTTCCCGCACCGGGGAGCAGCACCATCCGGCAGCGGTTTTCACGGTGAATGGGGGCACAAGCAGCGGCTATTGCCACCTCCTTGCGAGGGATAGGGTGTACGCCGAAATCAATGAGGAACGGTCCGAGAAAGGCAGCGGGAATGAGGAGCGGGGACACCGCCGTACTCGACGACCCGGTGGGCGAGTCACTGCGCGGTCACCACGCGGCTCTCGCCCGCCGGCTCGGCCGCGCCGCCACGTACGTGCCGGAGGTCGCGACCTTCTCGGCGGTGTCCCCCGCCGCGGGTCCGGCGGACTGGGCCGATCTCTCCGGGCTGCTCGGCCGAGGCGGGTTCGCCGACCTGTTCAGCTGCCGGGCGGCCCCGCCGCCGGACTGGGAGCCGGTGTTCGTCCTGGAGGGCCGGCAGATGATCCGGACCGGCAGCGGCCGCCCCGCCGAGGCCCGTACCGAGCGCGACACCGATGTGTCCGAAGATGTGGTCGAACTGGGCGCGGCCGATGTGCCCGAGATGCTCGACCTCGCCGCGCGCACCCAGCCGGGGCCGTTCTGGCCGCGCACCCACGAACTCGGCACCTACCTCGGCGTCCGCGCCCAGGGGCGGCTGGTGGCCATGGCGGGCGAACGGCTGCGGCCGCCGGGCTGGACCGAGATCAGCGCCGTCTGCACGGCCCCCGAGGCACGCGGGCGAGGCCACGCCGCCCGACTGGTGAACGCGCTCTCCGCACGCGTGCTGTCCCGGGGCGAACGGCCCTTCCTGCATGTGGCGGAGACGAACACCGCCGCGATCGCCCTCTACGAACGGCT
The DNA here is from genome assembly GCF_040645895.1 of Streptomyces olindensis. Taxonomy (NCBI): domain Bacteria; kingdom Bacillati; phylum Actinomycetota; class Actinomycetes; order Kitasatosporales; family Streptomycetaceae; genus Streptomyces; species Streptomyces olindensis. The sequence goes on from NZ_JBEYZD010000123.1 coordinate 4,840, forward strand.
CGGCTTCGAGAGCAGGCAGCGGGTGACCTTCCGCGGGTTCCGGACGCCGTGAGCTGAAGGGCGGTCGGGGCGTGACCGTTCAGCGCGGTCGGTCCAGGCAGTGGCGATGGTCTCGCCATCCCGGACCGGGGCCGAGGCCTGTTCACCGGGGCGACGCGAACCCCGCGGAAGGCGGTGGAGTACGTCACCGCCGGGCGGTTCCAGCGTGCCTCCCAGGCCGTAGGCGCACTTCGGCTGCTGGGAACCAGACGGCGACGGAAGCCCGCCCCTCAACTGGAAGCGCATTCGACATCTGGCGCCTCGTCCCGACCCTCTTATCGGAGAGACCACCGCTGGTTGGACCCGCCGTTGCAGGTCCACAGGACCATCTGGGTGCCGTTGGCGGTTCCGGCCCTGTACGCGTCGAGGCACAGACCTGAACGGACACTGGTGACGGTGCCGTCGGCGTTGACGTTCCACTTCTGGTTCGACCCTCCGTGGCAGTCCCAGATGACCACCCGTGTACCCGGAGAGGTACCGGAGGCCTCGGCGTCCAGGCACTTGCCGCCGTAGACGCGCAGTTCCCCGGCGTCGGTGCGGGTCCACTTCTGGCCGGCGCTGTCCGCGCAGTCCCACAGCTGGACCTGGGTGCCGTTGGTCTGCGACGAGTTGGGGACGTCCAGGCAGCGGCCGGAGCCGGAGCCGAAGATCTGCGCGCCGCTCGGCGACGGGTTCGTGCCGCCCGGAGGCACGTACGGGCACTTGGTCCTGGACCTGGAGACGCCGCTGGAGTCCGCCAGCGAGGGGCACAGGAACTGGGTGTAGCGGGTGTCGTTGTCGAGGAAGATCTTCAGCCAGGGGATCGTGCGGCGCGTCACGTTCGAGTTGCCCCAGGTGGGGAAACCGTGACCGCCAGTGGTCAGCTCGATGAAGGCGCTCTGCGTGCCGGCCGGCATGCCGCCGTAGAGGCCGTCGAGGTAGGACGGGGTGACCGTGCCGTCGTCCCGCGCGCCCATGATCATTGTGGGTACCCGCAGGGTGGACAGGTTCTGTGAGGGCGAGAAGGGTGCGAGCGGGACGGCGGCCTTCAGCGACGGTTGCCGTTCGGCCGCGCTGATGGCTCCGCCGCCGCCCATGGAGTGACCGATCACCCCCAGCCTGCTGGGATCGACGCGGTCGCGTACCGGGCTCTTCTGCGTGAGGTAGTCCAGCGCGGCGAGGAGTTGGGTTCCGCGGGCGGTGTCGAAGTCGTTGGGGCTGTTGGTGTCGATGCCGATGACGACGAATCCGAAGGAGGCGAGCCAGGGCCCCATCCAGGCGCCCTCGGCGTCCCACCGGGCGGTGTAGCCGGGCACGGCCGCGACCGCGGCCCAGGTGCCCAGGCTGGTGTCGGTCGGGTAGTAGATCTTCCCGCCGTTGAAGCCGTTGCCGGGCGGCACGCTCACTTCCGCGGTGGCGAACGTCCCCCTCTGGGCCGCGACGCTGCTCACCGTGGGGTCCGGCCCCCGCTGGTACGGATTGTCCTGGGCCGACGCCGATTGCGCCGATGCCGGCTGGATCGAGACCAGCGCGGCGATCAGGCCGGCCACGGCCGTGGCCACGACCGTCCTCAACCTGACCAGGCTGCTTATCCGACGAGTCCTCACCCGATCGGTCCAGGAGCCTTCGGGCACCTGGACTTCGGTGGTGTGTGTGTGCACTGTTCAGCTTCCTTCCGTGACGAGGTGCAGCTGTGGTGCTCAGACGCAGGTGGAGCCGGTTGCGGGAGCGCTCCCCGGTGCTGTCGTGGGCAGTCAGGCCCAGGTCAGCTCGCCAGGTGGGGGGTGAAGTAGTCACCGCCCGGAGTAGATCGCGGCCTGCTTCGACGTGGCGGCTATGCCGTTCGCGCCGTTGAAGATCCGTTGCCCCCAGGAGGTGAGGCGGTTCGGGTCGAAGTTCGTGACCATGTCCAGGTAGCCGACGTCGCTGCCGTTGCCGCTCCAGGACCAGCCGAGGTAACCGAGACGGAGCCGCTGGGTGGTGGCCAGGATGGCGTCCTCATCGGGGTTGCCGTCGGAGTGGTTGTGGCCGAACTCGCCCACGACGATCGGGAGCTTCGCGGCGACGAAGCGGTTCAGGTAGTCGTTGACCTTGGCGGCCGTGTTGAAGACGCCGTACATGTGGACGGAGAAGACCGTGTTGCGGTCGGGGTCGGCGGCGAAGACCGAGGCGGCGTTGTCGCGCATGGTGAACGCCCAGTCCTGGCCCCAGTTGGGCGCGTCCACCATGAGCGTGTGGTTGAACCCGGCGCTCCGCAGTTTCTGGATGGCCGCCTTGGTGTCGGCCGTCCACCTCGTGTGGTTGCTGTTGCCGTACGGCTCGTTGCCGATGTTGACGATGACGTAGCTCTCCTGACCGGCGAGGGCGCTCTTGACGCTGATCCAGTAGTCGGCCGCGCGGGAGAGGGTGGTCGCACCGCTCTGGTCGCCGTAGCCCGTGGTGTCGTGGACCTCGAGTACACAGATGAGACGGTTCCGCTTGCACTGGGAGACGACGTTCGCCACGTCGGTGGTGTCGTTGCGGGTCCAGCGATCCCCACTGGCGAGGACCACGCGGACGGTGTTGGCGCCTTTGGCCTTGATGTGGGCGAGGGAGCTGATCCGGTCCCGGTACCACGTGTGGGCGTGGTTGACGCCACGCATCACGAAGTCGTTGCCGGACGCCTCCACCAGCCGGCCGTTCTGGACGCGGAAGCCGGTCGGTGCGGCGTGGGCCGAGGTGCCGAGGCCGAGCAGCGGGACGAGGAGGCCGAGGAGGGCGGCCACGACGGCGGCCACTCGTGGGGCGGTGCGGGTGCGGGATTTCATGACGGCTCCAGTGGGGTGATGGTGCGTCAGGGGAGGTTGACCGGCGCGGTGTTGTCGGCGGCAGCCGGAGGAGCGCAGGCCGTCGCCGGAGTGGCGGCAGGGAAGCCGAGGTCGTTGGTGTCGCTCGCGGTGCTGAAGCCCGGCGCTACCTGAGATACGCGGCGAGCGGGAGGCCCTGTCGGCGCACGTCACCGGCGACGAGCGCGGCGATCTGCTGCGCGCCGTAGGTTTCGAAGTGCGTGTGGTCGTTGCAGAAGAAGGCGCCCACGGGGCCCGATGCGTAGTCGCCGTTGTGCGGGCAGAAACGCAGACTGTTGTAACGCGAGACGCTCAACGTCTGCAGGTCGATGACCGGCGCCCCGGTCGCGGACCCGGCGGCGAAGGTCTGGGAGACGAAGCCGCGGTTCTTGATGGCCGTGCTGCCGGAGCAGGTGATGGCGGCCACCGGGGTGAGCAGCACCGGGTGGGCGCCCCGGGCCAGGGCGGCCTGCACCATCATCGTCATCAGCCGCTGGTACCGCGCCGGGCCGACGTGTCGTGGGCAGGTGGAGGAGGAGTCGTTGATGCCGAACTGGATGAACAGATAGTCGCCGGCCTTCATCCCGGTGCTCGCGTTCAGCATCGCCTGCCAGCGTGACGAATACGTGGTGGACGTGAGACGGCACTCGCCGTCCGGGCCCTTGGTGCTGCTCACGTTGCCCTCGTACAACCAGGTCTGGATGGAGCGACCTCCCACAGCCTGGTTCCTGACGGTCACGTCGGTGGTGAACAGGGCGTCGAACTGACTGCCCCAGCCGACCGGACAACGGCCGCCGCTGGGGTTGGCCATGGTGGAGTCACCGGCCAGCCACACGGTGACCGGCGCGGCCGCCGCCCGTACGGCCGAGGCGGGGGAGGTCGTACAGTTCGCAACGGCGCTGTCGGCCGCCGAGGCGGTGCGAACACCGAGGCTCGGCAGGGCGATCAGCAGTGCGGTCATGAGGAGTATGCGAAGGTTCTTCATCAGGTCCTTCCCATGGACGGGCGCGCCGCCGCGCCTCGGTCAGCGCAAGTACGTGGCCAGGGGCAAGCGCTGCTCCCGGATGCTCTGGAGCACCAGCCCGCCGATCTGCGTCGCGCCGTGCTGCGAGAAGTGGGTGTTGTCCGTGACTCCGTCGACGGAGGAGCGCAGGAAGAGCTGCGCGGAGGCGGAAGGACCGAGCGACTCGACCAGCGCCTTGCTCCTGGCGGTGAGGTCGATCACCGGCACGTTCTGCGCCGCACCGACCGAGCGCGTCTGGGCGGGCAGGTCGACGCCGACGCCGTTGACGTGCAGAGCCGTTGCCGTGAGCCGGTTGCCGTCGAACAGCCGGCGGACCGGCGGGGTCACCAGAACCGGGACGCCGCCCTTGGCACGGACTTGCGTGATCATGGAAGTGAGGTTGTTCCGGAAAGCGGACGCGCTGGTCTGCTTGTCGTTGTGGCCGAACTGGATGTAGACCGCGTCGTTCGCCCGGACCTTCGACAGCAACGACGGGAAGAGCGCCGAGTTGGACAGGAAACTGCCCGAACTCTCCCCCGAGTCCCCGTAGTTGGCGATGGCCGCGCCGGGACGCAGCGCAGTCGTGATCATCTGGCCCCATCCGGTGTACGGGGCGACGGGCTGGTCGCACACGGTCGAGTCACCGGCCAGGTAGGCGACGAGCGGCCGGTCCGCCGGCTTCACCGAGACGGCCGAGACCTGAGGACTGGAACCCGTGAACCGGATGTCCAGACCGGGGTTTCCGGTGCCGCCCTGCCCGGTCGGCTGCCCCTCCGGTTGCCGCACGTTGACCGTGAACGAGTACGTGGCGACGGCTCCGGCAGCCGTCTTCGTCGTCGGCAGCATCAGCCGCCGGGCCTCCACCCACATCTCGGTCTGCCCGGCCGGGGCGCCCCCGAGGGAGACCGTCACCTCGTAGTTGCCCGCCGAGACTCCGTAATGACAGCGGATCGGCGAGGTACCGGAACAGCCTGCCGGGAGCGCCCGCGGTGTGGCGTCGTCGGCATGGGCCGCACCGGTGCCGGCCAGCGTCGCAAGGATCAGCAGACTTGCTGCTACCGGCCCGCCGCGTCTCCCCTTTTGCATTCGTGACATGTTCACTACAATCTTGCGTCCCATTCTTGCCCCCGGAGATATGTGGGTTGAGGTCTGCGGCCCCTCGCTCAGGCCTGGGTGAAGCCGTCCATGATGACGGTGGGCCGTTTGGTGGAGGAGTCCCAGGCGCCCATGTTGTAGCCGGTGAACGGGGACATGCACTCGGGCTCCCAGTAGAAGATGCCCTGACCCCCGTTGGCCTTCAGCGCCTTGATGTAGGCGACCAGCGCTGCCCGGGTGGAGGTGGCCCTGTCCACCCGACCGCCGAACTCGCTCTGGAGGAACGGCTTGCCATAGGCATCGGAGATCTTCCGCATGTTCCCCACGATCCCGGCGGCGACGTCGGCGCTGCCGTAGGAAGAGAACACCGACATGTCCCACTTGCCGCCGTTCGCGGCGTAGCGGCTGAAGAACGTCGTCATCACGTCGTACTTCTGCGGCTGGGCCAGGTGGATGCACACGGTCGAATTCGGTGACACAGCCTTGACCTGGTCGTACGCCGCGTTCAGCAGCCCGGTCATCTGCGCCGGGTTGGAAACGCTGCCGACGGGACGGCAGATACCGCTGTTGATCTCGTTGCCGATCTGCACCCAGGTGGGGAGCACGTCGTTGTTCTTCATGACTGTCATGGTCTGGCTCACGTACGTGCTCATCGCGGTGCGCATCTGGCTGTAGCTCATGTTCCGCCAGGCGGCGGGCGGGTTCTGCACGCCGACGGAGTTCCAGGTGTCGCCGAACATGTAGTCCAGCATGATCGACATTCCGGCGGCCTTGACCCGCTTGGCGAAGGCGGCGACCTCGTGGATGCCGCAGTGCCCGTCGGTCGGGCTGCTGGAGGGGTTGACGAAGGTGCGCAGCCGGACCGCGGTGATGCCGTACCCCTTGAGGATGGCCAGGATGTCCTGCGTCTGTCCGCTCGCGTTCCGCCAGGAGAGGCCGCGCGCCTCCATCTGCGGCACCCAGCTGATGTCGACGCCCTTGACGAAGCCCGCGGCGGCGTTGGCCGGCGTCTCGAGTTCGGCGAACGCGGCGGCGGTGGCGATCGCCCCGGCGGTGGCGGTGGTGGCCTTGAGCAGGGTCCTGCGGCTGATCCGCCCGGAACCGGATGCCTCGGTGGGATGCATGGTCGCTCCTTCCCGCCCGCCGGCCGTGCGCGAGTCGTGACGGCCGACGGGTGGTTGCTCGTGGGGGGTTGGTGTTTCCAGGGCTTGGTGCAGTTGAGTGGGGGTGGGTGGCGGCAGGAGTCGTCAGCCGACACGGCGGAGCCGCTCGCGCTGAGGGTGGCGTGCGATACCTCGGCCGCGGCGAGTCCCCCGGCGAACCGGCCCTCCCCCCTGGTCGCCCGCCCATGCGGTGGAGCGGGGCGCCACCCGGCGGGGTTCAGGGCGTGCGGACGGTGGGCCGTGGAGCCGTCGGCATGCCGTTGCCGAGGAAGAAGCTCGGGTGCGGGGGCTGGTTGTAGGCGGTGTTCTGCCAGGCCAGGGCCGTACGGTACTGGGTGTCGTGGAGCAGGGTCGTGATGCGGGTGTTCGTCTGGTGCGGCGTGGAGTAGATCCGCAGGGCCGTGTTGTTCGACGTCGGCCAGATGACCTCTTCACGCCAGTCGCCGAGGATGTCGCCGGACAGCGACGGGGTGGCTTTGGTGCCGTTGTTGGAGTGGACGCCGGAGCCGGTCAGCAGGCGGGTGTCGCCGGAGGTGCCGTACTTGTCGATGCGGGTGCCGTCGAGGAGTTCGCGGACCGGGTCGCCGTCCCACCAGGACAGGAAGTTCATGCTGGACGGCTCCCGGCCCAGGGATGCGCCGGTCGCCGAGCGCAGGGTGGTGTCGGAGGCCGACCATGCCTCGGCGCCCGGGCTGCCGGCGTGGACGTCGGCGGCGACACCGCGGCCGTTGTCGGACCCCGACGCCGTCCGCCACAGGATCTGGCCGGTACGCGCGTCGGCCATCCAGGAGCCGGGCTTGCTGGAGTCCTCGGAGACCTTGAAGTACTCCAGGCCCGCACGGGAGGGGTTGAGGTCGCCGACGTGGCCCGCGTCGCCGTGGCCCAGCCTCGTGGTCCACAGCCCGTTGCCGTTGTCGTCGACGGTCATCGCGCCGTACACGATCTCGTCCTTGCCGTCGGCGTCGACGTCCGCGACGGACAGGCTGTGGTTGCCCTGGCCGTCGTAACCCTTGCCGCTGTTGGTGGAGGAGGTGGTGTCGAAGGTCCAGCGGCGGGTGAAGGCACCGCCCCGCCAGTCCCAGGCGGCGATCACCGTACGGGT